>CADBPB010000001.1 GCA_902796525.1 uncultured Erysipelotrichaceae bacterium
ATCGGTTTCGAAGAAGACAAGAAGCTTGCCGAGATCCTGGATCCGGACTGGGGCGTCGATATCATCATCGGCGGACATTCCCATACGTTCCTTACCGAACCGGCGATCGTCAACGATATCCTGATCGTTCAGGCGGGGACCGGAACGGACCAGATCGGTCGTTTCGATCTGGTGATCGATACGGATAATAACTGTATCGCTTCCTACAAGTGGCATCCCGTTCCGATCGATGACGAGCACTGTCCGAAAGATCCAAGGATGGAGGAGTTCATCGCTTCAATCAAGGCGAAGACGGATCTGAAATATGCCCGAGTCGTGGCTAATTTCGACTATGAGCTCGAACACCATGACCGCTGGATACAGACGGAACTGGGCGGTGTCTTTGCGGATGCGATGAAGGAAAGCCTGGGCGTCGATCTCTTCTTTATGGGATCAGGTTCCGTACGAAAGAGACATATGGGACCGATCGTCACCCTGCAGGATTTCACGGAGTGCTACCCTTATGACGGCAAGTCCTATGGAGTAAAGCTGACCGGCGCGCAGCTCAAGAAGGCGCTGCTGTTCATCTACCGTGACGCTGCCTGGCTGGGCAATCATACAGAATTCTATCAGCTGTCCAAAGGCATGCATGTGGTGTATTCCAAGGGAGAACACAAGCTGCTGAAATGCGAACTAGATGGAGAGGAAGTCGAAGACGACAAGATCTATGTCGTCGGCATTCAGGAGTTCCATTACAACAATCTCCCTGAATTCTTCGATCTGACGTATGAAGAAGTCAAGGCGAACGGAGAGCCGAAGGTACTGACGACCAGCGATGTGCAGACCTTGCTGGAGTACTTCGAGAATAATAAACATTTGGGTTTCGGTCTGGAAGGAAGATTGGAGCTGGTCGACGAATGATGAAGAGAATATCAAAGATCCTGACAGTTTTTCTGATTCTGGCAGGCATAACCTGCTATAAGATCAGAGAACATGATCATGTTGAGGACTGTGAGCACAGTCATTCCCTTTTGCCTGTGCACATGATTCATGCTTTGGGGGCGGGCGACTACTATGGGACATGTCCGGTATGCGGCGAGCCGATGGTCATTTTTGAATATATGGGACCGACATGCACGACAGAAGGGACGTTCGGCTACTGGTGCAATAACACAGCTTGTACGAGTTCTTATAATGCCAATTATGGCACCGAGCCTGCTTTGGGTCACAACTATCAGTCTGTTGAAACGAATGCCGCAAGTTGTACGAAAACAGGCACGCGGATCTATACCTGCAGCAGGTGCGGAGACAGCTACGAACAGACGACGGCCGCCCTGGGTCACGACTACCATTCTTCCGTAACCAAGGCTGCGACTTGTACGGAATCAGGAATCAGAACCTATACCTGCAGCCGCAGCGGCTGTGGCAGTTCCTATACCGAAACCATCGAGGCTTTGGGCCACAGCTACACCTATAAAGAAACGGAAGCGACCTGCACCGAAGATGGACATAAGATCGGTACATGCAGCAGATGCGGAAAAACGACGGACGATGTTACCCCTGCTTTGGGCCATGATTTCACTGAATTCAAAACAATCAAAGAAGCCGCCTGTGAAGAAGACGGCTTGAAAGAAGCGGAATGTCTGCGCTGCGGCGAAAAGATCACGGAGACCATTCCCAAGACCGGTCACAAGTATCCGGAAGAATGGACGACCGAAAAGGATGCCGGACTGTTGACGGAGGGCTTGAAATCGAAGACCTGCGAATACTGCGGAGAACGGATCGAAGAGATCGTTCCTGCTTTGATTTCTCCGATGATGCTTCTCGGCGGCGGGGGTGCGCTTGCTGTTCTTGGAGCTGGTCTGTACTTCGTTTTAAAACACAGGAAGAAGATCGTCGAAGAGGTGACGGAGAAAAAGAAATTCAAACCATCGATCGAGACCAAGACGATCGTGACAGATACTGCAGATGAAAAGCTCATCAAGCTGCTGAAAGCCCAGAGCCATCTGAAGATCGTTGCCGTGGATCATGAAGAATCGACGCTGAAGGAAACGGTGGAAGAAAACGAGCCGGATCTGCTCATCTGCGACGTGGCAGATAAAGAGATGCTGAACGGACTGATCGAAACGAAGAAGGAATCATTCCCGGATACGACAATGGCGCTGATCCTGGAAGACAAGGCACAGAAAGGCAATGTAAAACTTCTGAAGAAACTGAAAGAAGAGGAGATCATCCTCGACTATCTGCCAAGCGGAACAAGCCCTTATCGGATGCTGGTACGCTTCGTTCTGCCTGTGCTGAAACCGGAACTGGATTCCGATGAAACGCTCGATAATTTCGGACAGATCGCCGACCTTCTGGGGATTCCGGGAATCTCTTCCGTCATCAATGTCTATGTTTCCGGAAGAGATATCAAAGCGACGCTGGAAGAGGAAGAGCTTGGCGTCGTCGAAGGCGCGACGATCATCGGAGATGTGGCTTCCATCATGGGCTGGGATCAGGTCGGCGATATCGCGGGTCTGGTGAACGATGTGGATGCGATCAAGACGGCATTTAAAAAGGATGGCGGAGCTTACGAAAAGAAGAAAGGCGTCAAGGCTGCCAAAGATATCACGGATGTGGTAAGCGATCTGACGGATTAAATGAAAACTGTCGTAATCCCAACAGAGATACGACAGTTTTTGATTTACAGTTTTATTGCCAAGATATAAGGATCTGTTTCGTCAATGGTTTTCATTCCGTTTTTTTCATAGAAACGGAGGGCTTTTTCATTTTTTCTGGATACCTGCAGCATCACCCCTTTGCATCCGATATCCTTTAAGTGTTCCAGCATCCTTTCCAGCATCATCGTACCAAGCCCTTTGCGCTGGCATCCCGGTTTCACATCCATATGCAGGTGGGCATCGTATTCGTCGTGCCACTTCTCGTAGGGAACGATCTCCTGGCGGATCTTGTCGCCGAAATCTTCCCGCAGCGCCATCGCTTCCGGCAGGTAATCCTCCAGCATATGCTTCCTGTAGCGGCCGAAATCAGGCTCGGAAATGATGTAGCCGACGACCTCATCGTTTTTATCGAGCGCTACAAAACAGTTCTCTGCGGAATAGAAAGCGTAGTAGTCGATATAAAGATGACGGCAAAGCTCTTTTTCATCGGCAGGCCGGTTCGGATGCGAAGAGACCGCGACATTGATCGCGCGTATTGCATCGAGATATTTCGTTTCATAATTCACGATTCTGATATCCATCATTTCCATTATACAATTTCAGGTCTTCTTCTTAGGTTATAATGAAAGCGTAATAAAGCGTCACAAAGGAGCATCATGGAACACACCGAGGTCAAACTGTCCAAGAAAAGCGTTTTTTCTACAAACGACGGGAAACATTATGTCGAAATGTATATCCCGGAAGGCTGGAGCATCAATATCAAGGAAAACCGCGATATCTACGGAGGCTATCCCTATCCTTATACGTTCAGGGTCTGGTATCAGTCACCGGATAATACGGTAAGGATCACTTACTTCTCACCGCGCCGTTACATCGACGATCATCTGCTGAATTTCAAGAACGGACAGACCGATGATTACGGCAATCTGTTGTATGTGTTCGAGGACCTGGACCGTTATCTTGACAACTGGGCAAGGAAAGATCTGAAAGAATTTGAAAATGTAGCCTATGCCGGTCCGATCGTAGCGTCGAACATGGCGCAGCAGGAAGCGGATCGCAAGAAGGAAGCCATTAAGAAGGCGGCAGACAAAGGAAGGGATCTGAACTGGTACTACTACAAACGCATGTGCCGGGCTTACTCCTATCGCTACAAAGGGACCGAACGGGTGCGGGTCTATGCCGGGGTCATCGAAGCAGAAGATGTCAGCGAGTGGTCTCGGGTTCCTGACATGGGCGGATTCATGATGGACCCGTTCATGCGCATGACGATGCAGAGCGTATTCAAGGATATGCACTATGATGCCAATAAAGGCGCCTCTGTCCGTCTGACGCTCAACGAGACAGGCTGGACGGCCCGTCAGCTCTTCACTCTGGACTGCAAGCAGGAGGATTACGAGTTTGCCTATCGCAATATCTTCGATCCGATCCGCAAAAACGGAGTGGGGATCTGCGATGACATCTGGAACGATTATCGCCAGATGCAGAAAGAGATCGGCGCAAAGAAACAGCGGCTCCGCGAAGAAAAAAGAGAAGTCGCCAGGATACAGCGAGAAGCCAACGAACAAAGCAGACAGAGCCGTCAGGAACTCTACGACTATGTCCGCAAGACCCAGCAGGAGACGCATGACATCCTCAACAGTTCCTATGAGAACCATCGCAAGTCTCAGGCAAAGGTCCGGGAGATGTGGGGCGATGTCAATCAGGGGAATACCCGTTTCGTGGACAAGTATGGCAATGAACACGTGATCCACACCTATGACAATTACGCCTACAAGAGCGGCGATACCTATGTCACCAGCAACGATCCTTTGGATCATTCCTATGACTGGGAAGAACTGAAAAAGAAGAAATACTGACAGGAGGATATCATATGAATAAAATCATCAGTAAATCAATGATCATCGGTCTGGTACTGATCCTGCTGTGGGGATGCGGAGGCTCTTCAGTAAATACAGGAACTTCCTCGTCTTCAAGCGGTACACCGGCGAGCTCTTCCGTTCCGGAACTCTCCGACAGCGAGATCAGTCGGATGTATGACAAGGCGAGTTCCTACGTTTTCGAGAACTTTTACAAGGCGACGCCATACCGGGATCTGGATCCGGACTACGGGGCAGGCGCGGATGACAATCTGGCGCTGCCTGCCAGAAAATACAAGACGATGGCGGAGTTCAAGAATCACATCGTGAATGACTATCGGATTTCCGAAAGCTTTGCGGATCGTCTGCTGAGCGGCGTATCGCATCAGCTTTATGAAAAGGACGGCCAGCTCTATGTCGCGGTGGCGGACGGACAGATGGATCAGACGGTAGGAAATGAGACCGGCAG
>CADBPB010000002.1 GCA_902796525.1 uncultured Erysipelotrichaceae bacterium
ATCGGCGTACGGATGTCATGGGACATGGTCGAAAGGAAATCGGTCTTCGCCTTGTTCGCGGATTCGGCTTCCCTGGCTGCGATGAGCAGACGTTTGTTGATGTAAAGGGTATAGAACAGATCGATCAGGAACAGAACCAGCAAGCCGATGGAAACGATTCCGACCAGCAGCCAGTTTTCCTGACTCGCATGAAGATCCTTCGCCGGCACGAAACCAAGCAGCGTCCATCCGGCAGTGTCAGCGACTGGAGTATAGGCAAGGATGCACTCCTGTCCGTGCGAGTCGAGCATTGAAACAGACCCGGTCGCCGAAGTGATCCGGTCAAACAGTTCTTTCGACGATACGGGATCCGTCGGATTATAGGATTTGTAGAACTCAAATAAACTGGAGTTCTTGAAACTGTATCCTTTCAGGATATAATTGCCGTCAGCGTCGATCATAGAAAGCTCGGCATTGACGAATTCTACCTGCGGAAAGACCCATTTCTCTTCCAGCTCAGCGATAGGCACCAGCCGAAGCAGAACCGCTGCTTCAGAACTATCACTCTGCGGGTCATAAAGTTCGACCTTGTTGCAGAAAGCCAGCGACTGTACGCCGTTCATCGGATTGGTGAAAGCGCGGGTGATGTTGATCGATCTTCCGACTTCAGCGATCCATTCCACATCCTCCAGAAGACCCAGCCGTTCATAGGAAACCGCATAGTCATCGTTCGTACCCTGTTTAGGACGCGTAGAGAGACCGGTGAGCGTATCCAGGGAAACAAGATGCGCAGAAGTGTTTGTGAGCACATGGGAACTGCGGATATAATCTGCCGCCTCCTCCATAGTCATATCCCGGTTGTTGATATACTGCGCCCAGATGTCGCAGATACGCTGTTCGCCTTCCAGGTAGTTCTCCGTCACGTGTGCCATGGTGATCGTGGTATTTTCAAAATGTTCTATCTGCCTCTGGTAGGAGATCCTGCTTTCAGAGTTGGTGTAGATGATAACAAAAACCAATATGGCAACCGCGATAAGTACGTTGGCAATGATTATTGATTTTTTCTTCATACTCTAGTCTCCTTGAGAAAGTCATGCCCCAGATGCCGGCATTCGTCTGAACCGGAAGCAGGGTGCGGCAGTTTATATTTTTTCTATATATTCATTATATATGAAAACAGGGCCGTTTCGACCCTGTTCCTATTCATCGTTTGCATCGGACTTGAATGTATGCTGTTTTCTGTATTTTGCCATCTTCAAAACAAGAGATGCCGCACCTGGTCGTATCTCGCTTATTTCATCTTCCGAAAGCGTTCGTATATGTACCTGTAGAATTAACGCGAACATCCCCAGATTTCAGATGAAGATCCTATCAGTATAACGTTATACTGACGTCTTCCTTCCCCAGAAGATCTCTGAGCTGATCCTCAGAAAGTTCGATATGACCGAGTCTAGTGTAAGCCCAGGAATTGGAACCGTAGAATACTACGATATTGTTTCCCGCATATAGGACGATGTCCCCGGGACTTGTCGTGATCTGTCTGTCATCTCTGACGATGTTCTGTCCAAGTTCGCCAACCTGTTCGAAACCGCCATACATGGACATCTCTACCGTCAAAGAACGATCCGTTACCATTTCCATGATCGCCCTGACGGAATCGTTATCTTCCCATGTTACGGGAACTTCCGTATCGCCTATAACAAGTTTCATTTCAAAGTCTTCCTCAATAACATCTTTCTCTGCCGTTTCTGTTTCCTCTGTTTCCTGTATCTCCTCTTCCCGGGAGTCTGAACATCCCGATAGAAGAAGCAGCCAGAAGCAAAGCCATGCCATGCATAGTTTCTTCATTTCCTGTTCTCCATATATTCCCTGATCGCCTGCATCTTCTCGCTCTGCTGCACGGAGAACGGACATCTCGAATCGCAGTGTCCGCACCGGATGCAGTCGGAAGCGTTCACTTCCAACGTCTTGTAATGTTCCACCGCCATCTCGTCGCCGGCCAGCGCAAGATCATAGTACTTGTTGACCAGACCGATGTCGATGCCCATCGGACAGGGCTTGCAGTGATTGCAGTAGACGCATCTTCCCGAACTGCGTATCGGTTCGAATGAAGAGATGACCGAGTAATCGAGTTCCTCTTCGCTCTTGTCATAGTATTCCAAGAGCGCTTCTACTTCTTTGACCGATTGCGCTCCCGGCAAGGCGACCAGAACGCCAGGCTTGTCCAGGATGTATTTCAGGCATTGATAGACCGTTAACGCTTTTCCAAACGGCGAGGTTTTCGCGTCCAGCAACTGTCCGCCCGAGAACGGTTTCATGACAGAAATGCCGATCCCTTCTTTTTCGCACCTTCTGTAGATCCTTTCCCTTTCCTCGACTTCCCCATAGGCATACTGACCCTGACCGTAGTCGTATCCGGGATTTACTGAAAACATCAGCATATCCACATCCGCTTCATCCAGGATCCTGTCGATCACTTTCGGCGTATGGGAAGAAAGACCGATATGACGCACGACCCCCTTTTCCTTCAGTTCCAGGATATAGTCATAGATCCCGTTCCTTTTGAATGTTTCCCAGTCCGACAGCTCATCCTGACAATGGATGAAGCCGTAATCGATGTAGTCCGTCCTCAATTGTTCGAGCATCCATCTTACCGAATTCTTCACGGTATCAAGATCCAGCGACCAGCCATAGTCGCCTTTGGTGTAATCGGCGCCGAAGTGGATCTGATAGAAGATCCTGTCTCTATACTCGTGAAGGGCTTCGCCATAGATCGGAAAACTGTCGCCATGACCGGCAGCCAGATCGAAATAGTTGATCCCACCCTCCACCGCTTTTCTTAACGCTTTCACCGCTTCTTCCATTCCTGCTCCAAACATGTAGGAAGAACCGATACCGATTTCCGAGATCCGGTCTCCCGTTTTTCTGTTGATGCGATATTTCATCTACTCACCTCGTTTACTTCAAATAAGTCCGAAAGAACGATTCGATCTTGTCGAAAGGGATATAGTCATGATCTCCGCCATCATACAGATCGGTATGAACGGCATCAGGAATGAGATACAGTTCCTTGTTGTCGCCATTGAGCAGCTTGAAGGCGTCTTTGCTCATGTAGCAGGAATGCGCCTTTTCACCGTGGATCATAAGAACGGCGCTCTCGATCTCTCCCGCATAAGTGAATAAACGGGTATTCATCAGGGAAGTTCCTGCAGAAGCGTTCCAGCCTTCCGTCGAATTCAAGGAACGGGGATGATAGCCTCTTTCCGTCTTGTAGTAGTCATGGTAGTCTTCGATGAAGAAAGGCGAACCCTCCGGAACCGGATCGACCACGCCGCCCTGACGCTTGTAATCGCCGTTCCTGTAGTCTTCCGTACGCTGTCTGTTGATCTCTTCTCTTGCCGCTTTTCTGGCCTCTTTGCTATCGGCAGAATCAAAGTATCCGTTGCCGGCGATCCTTGACATATCATACATCGTGGATGTGACAGTCGCCTTTATACGCGTATCCACGCAAGCTGTCTGAAGAGCCATGCCGCCCCAGCCGCAGATCCCAATGATTCCGATCCTATCAGGATCGACATTCTCCTGCACGCTTAAATAGTCGACGGCAGCCTGGAAATCCTCCACATTGATATCCGGCGAATGCATGGCTCTGGGATGGCCCCCCGATTCTCCGGTAAACGACGGATCGAAAGCGATGCTTAGAAAGCCTCTTTCCGCCATGGTCTGTGCATACAGGCCGGAGGACTGTTCCTTGCAGGCGCCGAACGGACCGGATACGGCGAGTGCCGGAAGCTTCCCCTTGTAATGTTTCGGTGTATACATATCTGCCGCAAGCGTGATTCCGAAATGATTGATAAAAGTCACTTTTTTATGATCGACTTTATCGCTTTTTGAAAATGTCTTATCCCATTCCTGCACCAGTGACAGGTCTTCTGCTTTCATCATGTTCTTTCGATTCCTTTCTTCTTGTACGATTGCTTCTTTTGGTCTACAATGATACTGTAATACCTAAACCTGACTTTAGGTCAAGATATTTTTATAAAAGGAGACTTCATGTACACCATAGGACAGATATCAGAAATGTTCCATATCCCCATCTCGACGCTTCGCTACTACGACAAAGAGGGACTTTTTCCTGAAATGGAACGGAAATCAGGGATCCGTAAATTCTCGGAAAAGGAAGTGGAAGCGATAAGAGTCATAGAATGTCTGAAAACTTCCGGCCTCGAGATCAAGGACATCAAGCAGTTCATGGCATGGTGCACGGAAGGACCTTCCACTTATTCCAAAAGAAAAGAACTCTTCGAGAAAAGGAAAGAGGCCATCGAAAAAGAAATGAAACAGCTTCAGAAAACGATGGATATGCTGAAGTTCAAGTGCTGGTATTATGAAACGGCGATCGAAGACGGAAACGAAGATCATTTGAACCAGATGCTGCCGGATCATCTTCCGAAAGATATCCAGGTACTGTACGACAACGCACATAGTTAAACAGGAATCGTCTGACCCCTTTTTTTAAATCGGAAATGTCGGCTCTAGCAAATAAATCATCTCGTATCTTTTTTCTTTTAGGATTTGATGATCATTTATATTTCATCTTATTCCTGCAGACTCTCGGTAATCGAACCGTAGGTCGTCGTCTTGGCATAATTGTCGACATTGTCTTTCTTGATACCGATCTTGTGGATCGTACCGGCACCGCCGATACAGCCGCCGCTACAGACCATGCCTTCAATGAAGTTGCTTTGGGACATGTTCTTGGACTTTTTCAGCAAAGCGACTCGGCACATGTCGATACCCGAACAGGTCTCCGGCTTGAATTCCAGGGAAGAATCGATCTCCTTAAGACCCTGAGCCATCGCTTCGGTCAGACCGCCGGAACGCGCAAAGACACGTCCGAAGTAGGAAGCCTGTGATAGTTCTTCTTCGGCAAGTTCATCGATATCGATATCTCTTGAATCAAATAAAGCTCTTAATTCCTCAAAGGTGATCGCAACATCGACATAGTTGCGGACACTTTCCTTCATGACCTCAGCCTTCTTGGCCGTACACGGTCCGATAAAGACGATCTTGCAGTCTTCATCTTCTTCCTTGAGTTTCTTGGCGATCGTGGCCATCGG
>CADBPB010000003.1 GCA_902796525.1 uncultured Erysipelotrichaceae bacterium
CTGGAAATGGTCGATGTCCACAGCCTGATGAACGAAGCTCCACTGGCCGACTATCTGTTCAATGAGACCGAATACAAGAGCGAACTGGTCAATGATACGCCGAAAGGCACGCAGTTCCTGAAACCTTATTTCGAGGTTCCTGGTTCCTGCCCTGGCTGCGGTGAAGCACCGTATTACAGACTGGTATCTCAGCTGTTCGGACCGGATATGCTGGTAGCGAACGCTACCGGATGTTCCTCCATCTACTGCGGTTCTACGCCATCGACTCCGTTTGTTACGGATAAGAACGGCAACGGTATCGCTTGGGCGAACTCTCTGTTCGAAGACAATGCCGAATACGGCTATGGCATGGCATTGGCTAAGAACTACAAGAAAGCCGTCCTCTTAAAGAAGATGGAAGACAATCTGGAGAATGTCGAACCTGAACTCAAGACATTGTTCGAAGAATACCTTGCAAACAACGGCAACCGTGTCGAAGAAAAGAAACTTGCTCCGCAGATCGGCGAACTGGCCGGCAAATCCAAGTGCGAAGACGTACATGTCCTGGCCGAGGAAGCCAGAGACCTCGTTTCTGATTCCGTTTGGATCGTCGGCGGCGACGGCTGGGCATATGATATCGGTTATGGCGGATTGGATCATGTCATCGCCAACAATCTGAATGTCAATATCCTGGTTCTTGATACCGAAGTCTATTCCAATACCGGCGGTCAGTCATCCAAGTCCTCCCAGGCTGCTTCCATCGCGCAGTTCGCTGCCGGCGGCAAGGCAGTCGCCAAGAAGGATCTGGGTCAGATCGCGATGAGCTATGGCCATGTCTATGTCGCTTCCGTATGTATGGGTGCGAACAGGATGCAGGCGATCAAAGCTTTGAAAGAAGCTGAAAGCTACAATGGTCCTTCGCTGATCATCGCTTACTGCCCATGTGAACTTCACGGCATCAAGGGCGGTCTGTCCAAACAGCAGATCGTTCAGAAACAGGCAGTCGAATGTGGTTATGTCACGTTATACAGATACGATCCGCGTAACGAAGAATCTCCTCTAACAATCGACTACAAGACGCCTGATTTCGAGAAGTTCCAGGACTTCCTGATGGATGAAGCAAGATACAATAACCTGACCAAGGTCAATCCGGAACAGGCTGCAGCATTATATGAAAAAGCCCGTAAGGATGCCGAGAGAAGATTTGCGAATCTGAAAGCACGCATCAAAGAAGCTTAATCGAAAGCTTGAATTCCAACCCCTGTAAGGATCCTCTTGCAGGGGTTTTTCTTTGCGTTGGCAGATAGATCATCGTCTTATATATGATTTATCATGATTTACGTTATGATCGCTGAAACAGTCTTAAAACGCCTCAGAAAAGACATTCTGACAAAAAGAATCCTGTATAATCTAAGTATGGAAAACGAAAACGGAAACGAAACATTGGAATCATATAAGATCAAGCGCATCATCACCGGGAACGATATGGTAAAGCTTTATCTTGAGGAAGATAGGATCAGCATTTCCGTCGAAGACTATTTCAGATATGGATTGAAGGATCGCTCTTCCATCGATGCAGATACATATCGGATCCTGAAAACGAATGAAAAGAATCTGAAGGCCTATCAAAGCTGCTTAAGAAAACTTTCCATGAAAGATCACACGGTGAAGCAGATCCGCGACCATTTAAGAAAAAGGGAACTCGAAAAGGAAGAGATCGATTCCATCGTTGATAAGCTTGTCGGTTATGATCTTTTGAATGATGAAAAATACTGCCAGAACAAAGCGATCTATTACAACAATCAAAATCTTTCCTACCGGCAGATCAGACAGAAGTTGAAGAAAGACGGAATCAGCGAAGAAATCATCGATCGATTTCTGCAAAAAGATGATTCCAAAGAATTACAGAAAATCGAAAAGTTGGTAGACAAATATGAAAGGAATATTAGAAACAAGTCTCATAGCAGTACGAAAAATGCGATCATCGGCAAACTGGTGAACAGCGGTTTTTCCTTTTCTGATAGCAAGGAAGCAGCAGACCGCATTCAAATCGATGAGGAAAATGAGATAAAATTATTAAAGAAAGAATATCAGAAAGCATTAAGCAGATATAAGAAGAAATGCGAAGGTCATGAACTGAAACAGAAGATCATGCAGAATCTTTTGCAGAAGGGATTCGGCTATGATGTTATCAAAGAGGTGATGGAGGGTGGATATGAGCAAGAAAGTGATTGATTTTAAAGAAGGCGAGAAGGTACAGACAGATCTTTTGGTCAGCTATTGCGAAAGAGGCGTCGCCAATAATGGCAAGCCTTATCTGAATCTGGTACTGCAAGATAATACGAAGGGTATCGATGCGAAGCTCTGGGATGTAAAGCCTGCGCTGGAAAAGGAACTGGAAGTAGGAAAGGTCTTCAATTTCGATCTGGAAATCAATGTCTATAAAGGCCATCTGCAAGCCAAAGTGCTTGGCGTCCTTCCTGTGATCCAAAGCGAAGTCGATATGAGCGAGTTCGTTTTCCGATCCGAATCTTCGAAAGAAGAACTGCAGAACGGGATCAAGGAAGCGGTGAATATGATCGAAAACGAGAAGATCGCCAAGATCGTGTCTGCCGTATTGAATCATTATGCCAACGATGTCTATGAATATCCGGCAGCTGCGAAGATCCATCACAATTTCGTGGGCGGCCTCGCGACGCACACCAACGGCATGATCAAGCTGGGAATCGCCATCAGCAGTCTTTACCCATCCATAAATCGAGATTATCTCTTGGGAGGCATCATCCTGCATGACCTGGGAAAGATCGAAGAACTGACTTCCTCCGTCGTCACGGAATACAGTCCGAAAGGGAAACTGCTCGGCCATATTTCAATCCTCGATGCCGTATTGTATGAAATCGGAAAAGAACTGAATCTGGAAAACAGCGAAGAACTGCTGCTGCTGAGACATATGGTTCTTTCCCATCATGGACAGTTCGAATTCGGTTCGCCGATCCGTCCGGAAACCCTGGAAGCGGAGATCCTGAACCTGATCGACAACATCGATGCCCGGGTGAATACGATCGAAAAAGCGCTGAGTGAAGTAGAAGAAGGCAAATTCACACAGAAACTGTTCTCGCTGGATAATCGGTCGTTTTATAAGCATAAATAAATGTATTGCATTTCAATAAAGGAATCCTGTATAATTAATAAGCTGTGGTAGAAGAGCAACTTCTTCATTATGCCCACAGGCCAAAGGAGGAAAACATGGCAAAAAAAGTTGCAAAAATCTGTAAGTTAAACTTTGAAGCCGGTCAGGCGAAACCCGGACCTGCTTTAGCTTCTGCCGGCATCAACATGCCGCAGTTCTGTTCGCAATTCAACGATGCGACCAAAGACAGACACGGAGATATCGTTCCGGTCATCATCACGGCTTATGAAGACAAGTCCTTCGATTTCGTCTTAAAGACCACTCCGGCTGCTTTCCTGTTAAGAAAAGCTGCAGGCGTTGAAAAGGGTTCGGGCACTCCGAATTCCGTCAAAGCAGGAAAGATCACCAAGGCTCAGCTGCAGGAGATCGCAGAATACAAGATGCCTGATCTCAATGCGAATGATGTTGAAGCCGCTATGCGTATCATTGCCGGTACGGCAAGAAACATGGGAATCGAGGTGGAAGAATAATGAAACGTTCGAAGAATTATAACGAAGCCTTGAGCCTCTATGACAAGAACAAGAAATATTCTCCTGCAGAAGCATGTGAATTAGCGAAGAAAACGACGAAGGTCAAATATGACGCTTCGATCAGAGTATCATTCAGTCTGAATGTCGATCCTCGTCAGGCAGATCAGCAGATCCGTGGCGCTACCGTTCTGCCGAATGGCACAGGCCGTTCCCAGAAGATCCTGGTCGTTACTCAGGGTCCGAACATGGAAGTTGCCAAGAATGCCGGTGCCGACTATGTCGGTGACAAAGAGATCCTTGACAAGATCAAAGGCGGATGGTTCGATTATGACATCATCGTCGCTACTCCCGATATGATGGGCGAGTTAGGTAAATTAGGTAAGATCTTAGGTCCGAAAGGCCTGATGCCGAACCCTAAGACCGGTACTGTCACGCAGAATATCGCCCAGGCTGTCGAAGAAATCAAGAAAGGTAAAGTCGAATACCGCGTCGATAAAGAAGGCAATATCAACTGTCTGATCGGCAAGTCTTCGTTCGATACCGAAAAACTGAAAGAAAACTTCGATGCATTGCTCGGAGTCATCGTCAAGGCCAGACCTGCCGCTGTCAAAGGTACATACATTCAGTCATGCACCATTTCCAGCAACATGGGTCCTGGCATCAAAGTCGATGTCGCTTAATTCCGGTTTATACAGAATTCCTCAAAGATGATCTGAAAAGATCATCTTTTTTATACGTTTTAAAAACGATATGTATATTAATCACACCGATCTGTTATATGATTAAGATAAGCTGAACGATGACAGAGAATAAGAGTAAAGAACCTTCTGCGCCTCATGGATCCTACAATGAAGCATTGGATTGGCTGAAAGCCGAACAGCTGAAGAAGAACCTGAAAAACACGAAAACAGACGAATCTACTTCAGATCGTATATACGGAATCCGATTGCCGGAAGGACAAAAGAAGAAAAAGAACATGAAAAGGAATTCTCCGGCTGCTTTTTCTTTGCGTAATCGAAGAACGATCTATTTCGTTCTTGGCACCGCAATACTTCTTGCATCTATTCTGGGCATACGCTATTTCAATCATTCTGCCGGAAATCCTATTGAAAGCACGGGCACGGAAACGATCGTCGAACAGAAAATGCCGACGGAGTATGCTTCTGTCTGGGATGCGAATAAAGAGATCAATGAAGACTATACAGGCCAGATCATTTTTGATTCCGGACTGATCGATCTGCCGTTCGTCCAGGCGAAATCGGTATATAAAGAAAATGGGGAGATGTATGTCTTTTATACGGAAGAAGGGGATCTGGTAACAGATCCGACAGGATATACGGGAAATGATGTCTATATCTGGACGAACTGGAAGACCGGCAGATACGACAGGACCGATGAAGGAGGCTCCGTTTTCATGGACTACCGCAATCATCTGGAAGATCAGAATCTACTGATCTATGGCCACCATTTTGCCAGAGACTGGGATCCTTCCGGAAGCAAACAGTTCACGCCTCTGGACGCCTTGCTCGAAAAGAAGAACTACAAAGCCAACAGCAAGCTCAAGCTGATCCTTGACCGCGAGATACGCTATTACACCGTAGCCTGCGTTTTCATGATCGATGTCTCCGATCCGGAACAGATGCAGATCGCCCGTACCAACATGGATGTCACCTTAAAGAATGAAGAGGATCCGGGTTTCTTCAAGACCTATATCAAAGTGATGGACAAGCTTTCCTATTATGATACGAAAGTGAAACTGAAGGAAACCGACAGGATCCTCACGCTCGTCACATGCATACAGCACCAGCCGCAGTACCGGCAGATCATCGTATGCCGGGAAGATGCGGTAGAAACATATGATTGACTGCTTTTCCTCTTTTCTCTTTTTATTGCGAGAAATAGTGTGTTATAATCAATGAGTACGTTAAAGAAGACCAGTATCTGAGGTTCTTATTCAAGAGAGTGGATCATCTGCTGAAAGATCCATATAAGATAATCAGTGAATTCACTTCTTGGTTGGACCAATCATCCACGTAGGATCTGCGTTAAAGATTTAAAGCGATAAAGAAAGGTGGTACCGCGTTTTTACGCCCTTGAGCCACCTTTTTCATTGTAAGGAGGATTTTATGTTGGACCATGAAACATTAAAGAATGAGGCATTGAAGGCGATATCCGAAGCTGATAGCAGGATTCTTGAAGAACTGAGGATCGCCTATCTTTCCAAGAAAGGCAAGATCCAGGAACTGATGAGCCAGATGAAAGAACTGCCGAAAGAAGAGAAACCGGCATTCGGCCAGATGGTCAATGATCTCAAGAGAGTCATTTCGGAAGCGATCGATGCCAGAAAAGAAGAACTGGAAAGCAGTTCGCTGAACGACCGTCTGGCATCTGAGAAGATCGACATCACGCTAGATGCTTACCGTCCAGCTTATGGAGCGATGCATCCTTTGAATCTGGTCTGGAAAGAACTGGAAGATATTTTTATCGGCATGGGCTACAATGTCGCGGAAGGTCCGGAACTGGAATCCGATCTCTACAATTTCACAAAAGCGAATACGCCGGAAGGACATCCTGCCAGAGACATGCAGGATACCTTCTATGTGGATCCGACCCATCTTCTAAGATCGCAGACGACGGCGATACAGATGCGGGTGCTGGAAGCGCAGGCGGATCATCTGCCGATCAAAGTGATCTGCCCGGGCAAAGTATACCGCAGGGACGATGATGACGCGACGCACTCTCATCAGTTCATGCAATGCGAAGGCCTGGTCATCGGCGAAAACATCACGCTGGCCGATCTGAAAGGAACCTTGGAACTGATGATCCGGGAATTGTTCGACGATGACGCCAAGATCCGTTTCCGTCCTTCCTATTTCCCATTTACCGAACCTTCGTTTGAAGTCGATATGACTTGCCATATCTGCAAAGGCAAGGGCTGCCCGACATGTAAAGGGACCGGTTGGATCGAGATCCTGGGCTCGGGCATGGTTCATCCGAATGTCCTGGAGATGGCCAATATCGATTCCAAGAAATATACCGGTTTTGCCTTCGGCGTAGGAATCGAACGGCTGGCGATGCTGAAATACGGCATCAGCGATATCCGTGATTTCTATACGAATAATATCCGTTTTTTAGATGTTTATAAGAGGTAGGAGGCGCATATGAAGTTAAGTTTGAAATGGTTAAGCGATTTTATCGATCTCAGCGGTCTGACGACAGAAGAGATCGTAGAACGGATGGTGAAATGTGGTTTCGAAGTCGAAGAGATCACTTATCTTTCGCATGCGACCGGCCTGGTCGTGGGAAAGGTCATCGAATGTGAAAATCATCCTGATTCCGACCATCTGCATATCACGAAAGTCGATGTCGGCAATGAGGTGCTGGATATCGTATGCGGTGCGCCGAACTGCCGGAAAGACCTGAAAGTCATCGTCGCTAAAACGGGTGCAGAACTTCCTGAGATCACCATTAAAAAGAGCGTTATCCGCGGCCAGGAATCCAACGGCATGCTGTGTTCGCTGAAAGAACTCGGCGTTGCTGAAGATCTTTTGCCTGCTGATTCGCCAAGCCATAACGGTATCGAAGAACTGGATGACCGTTTTGAGATCGGTGATACGGATATCCTTGATAAGCTGGGATATGACGATACCATCCTGGATGTTTCCATCTATGCGAACCGTCCGGACTGCCTCTCGATGTACGGCATGGCTAAAGAAATGGGAGCTATCCTCTCGCGTGAAGTTAAACTGCCGCAATTCGAAGGGGCTTCCGATATCGGCAGGGCATCTGATTTCCGGTTAAGATCCGACTCCGTCAACTGCCCGCATTTTCTGGCGAAAGTCGTTAATCATGTTGAGATCAAAGAATCACCGGAATGGATGCAAAGACATCTACGGTCCAATGGTATCAAATGCATCAACAACCTGGTCGATATCTCGAACTATGTCATGCTGGAAACGGGTCAGCCTTTGCATTTCTATGATCTCCGCAGCATTCCGAACAAGGAAATCACTGTAAAAGACGATTATCTGGGTCCGTATATGGCGCTGGATGGTATCGAATATCAGCTTGAAAAGGGCGATCTGATCATCAGTTCCGAAGGCAAACCGATCGGCATTGCAGGTATCATGGGTGGTGATAACACAAAGATTCTTGACGATACAAGCTCGCTGATCATCGAAGCCGCCTTGTTCGACAATGCGCAGATCCGCCGTACCAGCAACCGTCTGGGTCTGCAGACGGAAGCTGCGGCACGTTTCTCGAAAGGTCTGGAACCTTTGTGCCAGAAGAAAGCGGTCGATCGGGCGGTGCAGCTTCTGATCGAACTCGCCGATGCTTCCGATATCGAAGAGACGGTCGAGTATGGCAAAGCGGATTATCAACCGTATGAGATCAGCGAAACGCTGACGCATCTGAATTCGCTGATCGGCAAGTCATATGCCATGGACGAAGTGCTTTCCGTCATGAAGGATCTGGATTTTCCAACGAGAACAGAGGGAGAAAGTTTCCATGTCTCGATCCCTTCCTACAGGTCTACCGATCTGAAGATCAGGGAAGATCTGGATGAAGAGATTATCCGACTGACCGATTTCGATGATCTGCAGGCGACCTTGCCGCTGATTCCACAGACGGTTGGCAAACTCTCGCCGATCCAGAGGATACGCCGTATCGTCCGTACTATCCTCATCAGCAACGGTTTCTACGATACCGTGAATTATACGCTGGTATCTGCCGATTATATGAAAGAAAAGCTGCTTCCATTCGGCGAAGACGTTTCTTTGCTGTCTCCGCTGTCGGATGCCAGACGCTATATCAGAAGCTCGCTGATGATGTCATTGCTGGAAGCATTGAACTACAACCTCGATCATCACAATGACGACGTATCGCTGTTCGAGATCTCCAAAGTGTATTCCTCCAATGGTGAACAGGAACGTCTCGGCATCATCATGCAAGGGGATTTCCTTGATCAGAAACTGGAACATGTCCATTTGAAATCCGATTTCTATGTGCTGAAAGGCCTTTTGTACGAACTGCTTGAAGCCATGGGATTCGCATCCGGAAGGATCCAGCTGAAAACCAACGAGTTTGATACGACACATTTCCATCCTTACCAGTCTGCCGAACTGACCTTCGACAATCACACGATCGCCATTTTCGGCAAACTGCATCCGAGTTTCCTGAAAGCCCATAAGCTGGACGATGTTTATTATGCGGAAATGATCCTGGATGATCTGGCAAAGACAGAACCTGCCAAAGTCAGGGCAGCCGTACTGAGCCGCTATCCATCTGTTTCCCGCGATATCTCATTGATGCTGAAAGAAGACATTCCTGCTTCCGATCTCCTCAAGCAGATCCGCAAGACGGGCGGGAAGATCGTCAAGAACTGCGAAGTCTTCGATGTCTATCAGGGCGAACATATCGATAAGGGATTCAAGTCCGTTTCTTTGAATATCATATATGAAGATCGGGAAAAGACGCTGACGACGGAAGATGTCAATGACGTACATGAAAAGATCGTGAACGAACTGATACGACGCTTTGAGGCCGTACAGCGCTAAGAGGCACAGAAATGATCTACACTTGCACTACAAACCCTTCTCTGGACTACTTCATCAGTCTTCCGGAGCTGCAGCGGGGTATGGATAACCGCTGCGATACGGAACTGTTCGACGCCGGAGGAAAAGGCGTGAATGTTTCGATCGTACTGAATAATTTCCATATACCCAATGTGGCGTTAGGCTTCCTGGGCGGTTTTACAAAGGATTATTACCTGAGTTTTATTACGGAATATCCTTATATCCAGCCTTTGTTTACGACGATTGAAGACAATACCAGGATCAATCTCAAGATCATGGACAAGATGGTTCAGACCGACATCAATGCCAAAGGACCCCATATCACGGAAGAAGAATTCAATAAGTTCCATCAGAGACTGAATGGCGTATACGCGGGAGATTATTTCATTCTTTCCGGCAATGTCGAAGAAGAGATTAAAGACAAGATCGTTGACGTCATCCGCGAATTATCTCAAGATAATGTGCGAATCATACTTGATACCGATCGAGATATCTTGAACAGATGTCTGGATGCGAAGATCTTTGCGGTCAAACTCAACGACAACAATATCGAAGGGGATATCCTTGAAGAAGGGAAGAAACTGATCGGAAAAGGTGTTGAATACGTTCTATACAGCGCTCCGGATAAGAATTCCTATTTTTTTGATAAAGATACGATCCTGACCAGTGAAAATGATTCGGCTTCTCTGGTCAATGTCACAGGTTCTTCCGATTCTTTGCTTGCGGGATTTATTTACGGAATCATCCGGGCTGCAGATGCGATGGAGTCATTCAAATATGCAAATGCTGCCGCGTTGGCTACATCGATGTCCAACGATCTGGCTTCGAAAGAAAAGATCGAAGAACTGTATGAAACGATCGAGGTTAAAAAGCTATGAAAAAGATCCTGATCCTGCTACTGCTGATCCTTTGCGCCTGTTCGGAGAAGCTGCCGCAGCCGGACTATCCTTATCAGATCGAATCCTATAAAGTGGATATGTCCAACTACAGAGGCGTCAGCTCGACGGAACATAATTTCCGCCTGATCCGCGTCTCGGAACTGTTCAAATGCATCGATAACAGATCTTCCGGTATTTTCTATCTGGGAAGAGAGAACTGCCACTGCTGCCAGCAGGTGCTGCGCTATCTGAATGAAGCAGCACAGGAACTTGGCGTTACGGTCTATTATATCAACGCCTATGACGAGGTCGAACCACTGACGGAAGAGGAAACCTACGACAAGCTCTATGATTATCTCTATGAGATCCTCGGCGAGAACGATGAAGGTGAGAAAGTGCTGCTGACGCCGCATGTATTCTCGATCGTCAATGGCGAATTCTATGCTTCGCAGATCTGCTACGACGGCATGGAGTTCGATGAAGAACCCACGCAAGGACAGATTCGGAAACTGGAAAACATCTATAAACGTATCATGAAACCGTTCGCATCTCATTAGCAAATCTTTCGTTTCTTGTCAAGACTGGTAATAATTCAAATATTTCTCTATAATGAAATTACCTAATGGGATCATAATGAAATTCCTACACAATATTTACGGACTATCGGAGTTGGGTACCGGAGTCGAATACCTGCAAAGGGATCCTAAAAGTATCCACAGATGGACCACCTACTGAGAAAAGGGAAATTTCTCACCCATTAGGCTCATCTGAAAGAAGGTATTGTTATGAATAATTTTTGGTTCTCCATCTTATATTTTGTTCTGGGCGGAGTCGTAGGGGCTGCGATCTCTTATTTTGTCACGAGAAAGAATTTTGAGAAACAGCTCAAAGAGAATCCGCCGATCACGGAAAAGATGATCCGTTCGATGTATGCGCAGATGGGCAGAAAGCCATCGGAAGCGCAGATCCGGGCGATTATGAAATCGATGGGACAATAGAAAACATAGTTCATTTCAAAATAAAAAAGCGAAATCATTCGCTTTTTTTATATCATTCAATAGAGTAACCGTTTATTTTCTGCCAAGTTTTGATTCTGTACCGTTGACTATTCTTTTAATATTCGATGAATGACGGTATATCACAAACAGCGCTAATGCGAAGACCATCATGCCGATCTGTCTGTCGACGAAACAGAAGATCGAAATAGCTCCAGATAATACGCCGCACATCGAAGACAGGGACACCATCCTGCCAAAAACAAGAATGATAAAAAAGATCAGTGCCGGTATGAGAAAGGTTAAGAGGAAATCATGGGTAACGAATATGGCTAATCCCAGCAGGTAACCATAGGAACAGGAAACCGCCTTGCCGCCTCTGAATCCTGCGAATACGGGAAAACAGTGCCCGATGCATACGGCGAGACCCACATATTTCTCTATACCTGGAGCAAATCTGCTTGCCAGATACATCATCAGCAGTGATTTGGAACCATCCAGAAAGATGACAAGCAGACCGATAGGCAGTCCCAGGACACGTCCCGCATTGGTTCCTCCGATATTGCCTGATCCATATTCGCGGATATCTGTATGATAGAAATTCTTACCGATGATAAGCCCCCAGGGGATCGAACCTATCAGATAAGCGATCAGTATCCAGAAGATATTTTTTGCAGGCATATACAGGCCTCCTTTTTCATTTGGATTATAACATGTGTATCGGTCTTTATGTTATAATTTCATAGTATGAGCAGCAGATATGATGACAGCAGTATAGAGATCCTGGAAGGGCTGGAGGCCGTCAGAAAACGTCCCGGAATGTATATCGGTTCCGTCGATGGAAGGGGCCTTCATCATCTCGTCTGGGAGATCGTCGACAATGCGATCGATGAAGCTTTGAATGGCTTCGGCGACGAGATCATCATCCAGATCAACAAGGACGGTTCCTGCACGGTGACCGACTTTGGTCGTGGCATGCCGGTCGGAATGCACAAGTCGGGCAAGAATACCTTACAGGTCATTTTTACGGTACTTCATGCCGGAGGCAAGTTTACGCAGGATGGCGGATACAAGACGGCCGGCGGTCTGCATGGCGTAGGAGCCAGCGTCGTCAATGCATTGTCAAAATGGCTGGAAGTCGAAGTTTGCAGAGATAAGAAACGCTATCTGATGCGTTTTGAAAACGGCGGCAAGAAGGTTTCTCCGATCCAGGAGATCGGTACGACCAACCGGACCGGTTCCAAGGTCACTTTCATGCCGGATGACCGTATTTTTACGACTACGACATTCAATTATCAGACCATTCTCGAACGTGCGCAAGAAGAAGCGTTTCTACTGAAGAATGTCAAGATCACTGTAAGAGACGAACGTACCAATGAACAGGAAACGTTCCTGTACAACGACGGCCTGATCTCTTTCATGGATTATCTCCACGACAATAAGAATGTGCTGCATGATACCGTGTATTTTTCCGGAGAACGGGACGGCATCAACGTGGATATCGCTTTCCAGTATACAGATGGCTATCAGGAGAATACCTTTTCCTATGTCAACCTGGTCAGGACCGGAGACGGAGGATCGCACGAGGTAGGATATAAAACGGCGTTCACCAAGGTCATGAACGAGTTTGCCAGAGAAACGGGACTGCTGAAGGAAAAAGACAAGAATTTCGAAGGTTCCGATGTCAGGGAAGGCCTGACTTCGATCATTTCCTGTTCCATTCCTGAAAATATCCTGCAGTTCGAAGGACAGACCAAAGGCAGACTGGGCACGCCGCAGGCAAAAACGGCGGTCGACAGCATCGTTACCGAAAAGCTGAACTATTATCTTCATGAAAACAAGGAGATCGCGACACAGCTGATCAAAAAGATACAGAGGGCATCGATCGCCAGAGAAGCCGCACGCAAAGCGAAAGACGAAGCAAGAAGCGGCAAAAAGTCATCCGCAAGATCCAAAGAGATCCTTAGCGGAAAACTTGCTTCCGCACAAAGCAAAGATTCTTCCCGACTGGAACTGTTCCTGGTGGAAGGAGATTCCGCCGGCGGCAGCGCCAAGAAATGCCGTGATTCCTCGTTTCAGGCGATCTTGCCTTTACGTGGAAAGGTTTTGAATACGGAACGCGCTTCCGTTTCCGAGATCGAAAAGAACGAAGAACTGAATACCATCATACATTGCATCGGTGCAGGAGTCGGTCCTCATTTCAATATCGAAGACATCCATTACGATAAGATCGTCATCATGACCGATGCCGATACCGATGGCGCGCATATCCAGGTGCTGCTGCTGACCTTCTTCTACCGTTTCATGCGGGAACTGATTGAAACAGGGCACGTCTATATCGCCATGCCGCCGCTTTATGGCGTCATGAAAAACAAGGAACGGATCTATCTGTATTCCGATGATGAACTGAATGAATATCGCAAGATCAATGGCGAAAAACTGGATATACAGCGTTACAAGGGTCTTGGCGAAATGGATGCGGATCAGTTATGGGATACGACCATGGATCCTCAGAAACGTACGCTGATCCAGGTTTCGATCGAAGATGCGGCGTTGTGCGAACATAAGATTTCCGTTTTGATGGGCGATAATGCCGAAGCAAGAAGAAAATGGATCGATGACAATATCGATTTCACTTTGGAAGAGGATTACCGGGTAACAAGGAATGGCTAGAAGGAAGAAAGAAGAGATCATAGAGAATTATCTGAATGAAACGTTGGATGATATCGTATCCGATCGTTTTGGCAGTTATTCGAAATATATCATTCAGGAAAGAGCGCTTCCCGATGCCAGAGACGGTTTAAAGCCTGTTCAGAGAAGGATCCTTTATTCGATGTATATTGATGGGAATACCTTTGAAAAAGCCCACAGGAAGTCTGCAAAGACCGTAGGAAGCGTTATGGGAACATTCCACCCGCATGGCGACAGTTCTATCTATGAAGCCATGGTCCGTATGTCGCAGGAATGGAAGATGAACCTTCCTTTGATCGATATGCATGGAAACAACGGTTCGATCGACGACGATCCTCCTGCCGCCATGCGTTATACCGAAGCGCGACTGGCAAAGTCTGCTGATCTTCTTTTAAAAGATATCAATTATGAGTCTGTCGTTATGACGAACAACTATGACGACACGGATCTGGAACCGACCGTTCTTCCTGCGACTTTCCCGCTTCTGCTGGTCAACGGTTCGACCGGTATCGCTTCCGGCTATGCAACCAATATCGCTCCGCACAATCTCAACGAAGTCATCGCGGCGACCATCTACCGTCTCAATCATCCGGACTGTTCCTTGGATGAATTGATGGAATTCATCAAGGGCCCCGATTTTCCAACTGGCGCGATCGTGCAAGGCAAGGAAGAAATCAGAAAAGTCTTTGAAACCGGCAAAGGCAAGGTCGTCGTACGCAGCAAATGCGAGATCGTCGAACAAAGGACCTGCAACCAGATTATCGTCAGCGAGATCCCTTATGAAGTGATCAAATCCTCTCTGGTAAAAAAGATATCTGATATTTATCTGTCTAAACAGATCGAAGGCATCCTCGATGTTCGGGATGAATCCGGCAGAGACGGATTAAAGATCGTGATCGACTGCCGAAAAGAAAACAATGCCCAGCTGATCCTGAACTATCTGTATAAGAATACCGATCTGCAGATCAATTATTCCTACAACAATGTAGCGATCGTGAACCACAAACCGGTCCTGATGTCGCTTGAAAGCGCGCTGGATGCGTTTATCGAACATCGGAAAGATGTCGTACTGAAGCGTTCCACGTATCTGAGAGACAAAAAACAGGCCCGTTTGCATATCATCGAAGGACTGATCAAGGCGATTTCCATCCTCGATGATGTGATCGCGCTGATCCGTAAATCGAATGACAAGAAAGATGCGAAAGAACGTCTGAAAGCCGCATTCCTGTTTACCGAAGAACAGGCGGAAGCCATCGTTTCTTTGCGACTGTATCGTTTATCGAATACAGATATCGTCCAGCTGAAGGAAGAAAACAAACTGCTGATAAAGGAAATCAATGAACTGAATGCGATCATCGATTCCAAAGAAGTACTGATTTCCGTACTTGTCAATGAACTAAAAAAGATCGACGAGGAACATCAGATGCCGCGTAAGACGCTCATCGAAGACGAGATCGAAGAAGTCGTCATCGACAAAGTCGCGATGATCGCCAATGAATCCTGCTATATCAGCGTATCCCGCGACGGATACATCAAACGTTTCTCGGAACGGGCATTTAATGCCAACGAAAACCAGCTCCCGTCGGTAAAAGAAGGAGACGTCCTGATCGGCGTCAAACCGTGCGATACGCTTGATACGCTGATCCTTTTCACCAACAAAGCCAACTGCGCCTATCTTCCTGTCTATAAGATTGAGGACTGCAAGTTCAAGGATATGGGAAAACATGTTTCTCATTACGTGAAAATGGAAGGCAATGAAAAAGTCATAGGAGCGATCATCGTCAAGAATTTCGAGACTTATGCTTTCCTGATCACAGCGACGAAGAAAGGCATGGTCAAGAAGACATCGCTGCCTAGAATGACTTTGGAGCGCACTTCCAAAGCCGTGTCCTGCATGAAACTGAAGGGGGACGATGAACTGGCTGCCGTCAGTATCTGTTACGCCAACGACGATCTTTTCCTGATCACCAAAGGTGGCATGTGCAATCATTATTCATCCGAGATCATCTCTGATATCGCTCTGAAAGCCCAGGGTGTCATGGGCATGAATGTCCGGGAAGACGAGCTTGCTGCAGTGGTCGTCGACCGTCATGACAACGAAGAGATCCTGCTGAGCACTAGCAAAGGCGGCTTCAAGCGTCTGCACAAAGCAAGCCTTCCTTATACTTCGCGCAATACGAAGGGTTATTCGCTGTTCAAGCAGATTAAATCCAATCCGCATTTCATCAGCAAGTCTCAGATGGTCTCCAGCTACGATATCTTGTATGTTTCTGAAAGCGATCAGCTGAAAGAACTGAACGTTTCCGAGATTCCGTTCATGGAGACGGATAAGTCATTCTCCAATCCATTGAATATCAAAAACGAATATTTTTACCTCAAAAAGGATATGACCGATATCATAGATGTGGAGATCATCGATCTTCCGGAAGATTATTATCTGAACGGGAATGAAGAAACCGAACAGATCCCGTTGTTTGAATAAAATGGCATTGTTCCGACCGAAAGAAAAGATAGATATATTTACCGATTTCCATCCTGCCGATTATGCGGACCGTTTTGACATGATCTTTCTGGATATCGACAATACGATGGCGGAACCGGATGTCGGCATGCTGGATGAAAGAAACAGGGCATTCATCCAGGATCTACTGAACAATGGCTTTAAAGTAGTCATCCTTTCCAATAATTATGAAAAAAGAGTCACGGATTTTATCCAGGATATGAAGATCGACTATAAGCATTTCGCCATGAAGCCTTTGCCTTTTGCCTACTGGCAGATGTGCAGAAAGATGGGCATAAAGCCATCCAGGACCATCATGCTGGGAGATCAGCTGCTGACGGATATCCTTGGCGCTAATCTGAGCGGATGCTACGGGATCTATACGAAACAGCTCTATGAAAAAGACACCCCGACGACCGCGCGCAATCGCAGGATCGAAAACCTGATATGGAGATATTTGCTGCATGAAAAAGTGTAAAGGCTGCGGAACGCCGCTACAGATGGAATCTCCCGAGAAAAACGGGTATGTCAGAGACCTGGGACAGGATTACTGTCAGCGCTGTTTCCGCCTGATCCATTATGATGATGTGACGCATTTCAAGGCAGATCACTTGAATAATGTGTATATTCTGGATACCTTCGAGCGTTACCGTAACGACCTTTTCGTACTGATCGTCGACGTACTGGATATTTTCTGTCTTCCGGAAGACGATCTGTTGGAAACCTTCAAGGACAAGGATACCGTCCTTATCATCAACAAGACCGATATCCTTCCCATTAACATCCGAAATGAAAAACTGGAAATAATTTATACGAAAAAGATCAAAGAACTGCGCAAGACGTATCCTAGGATCAAAGCCGCCATCATGACGAACCGATATGAAAACGAATTCAATGATAGATTCTACGAGGTCGTAAATGAACTGGGATATCAGAGGGTTCTATTTGCCGGTCGGACGAATGCAGGCAAATCTACCCTGATCAACAAGCTTCTCGAAGAAGAGCGTCTCACGACCTCCATCTATCCGGGAACGACCCTGAATGAAACGATCATCGAACATGACGGATATACTTTCATCGATACACCAGGCCTGCTGGATAGCGAGAACTATACGACATATCTGGATCTGAAGATGAACAAGCTCCTGAAGATCTCCCGGCCGATCCGTCCGCAGGTCTTTCAGCTCAACAGCAGACAGTCTTATTTCTTTGAAGGCCTGTTGAGAGTGGATGTCGATCCTGCCGATCAGGCAAGTGTCGTATTCTATGTGCCAAACGACTACAAGATACATCGCAGTCCTTTTGCAAAAGCGGATCAGTATTATCAAAAGAACTCTAAAGATTTTGTGCTGAAATCTCTCATAAACAAAAAAGAAAACTATACGATAAAGAAACAGCAGTTATTCGTGATCAAAGGAATGGGCATGCTGAAGGTCAGCGGAGAAAGCAGGATCACGATCCATGTCCATAAGAATGTGAAGATATATGGAAGCGAGGTGGAGATCTGATGCTGAATGGAAAACAGAAGCGTTATTTAAGGGCGCTGGCCGTCAATGAGAAAGCTTTGTTTCAGATCGGAAAGGAAGGATTGACGGAAAATCTGATCGTTTCCTTGAAACAGGCGCTCGCTAAAAGAGAACTGTTGAAAATCGCCGTTCTGAAAAGCTGCGAGATTCCGGAGAACGAACTGATCATCGATCTTTTGGCTGCGACGGGAAGCGAGCTGGTGCAGCATGTCGGCAGAAACATGATCATCTTCAAGAGGTCCAAGGAGAAAGTCATCGATCTGCCATGAAGATGGAAGAATTGAGCTTCGATCGTTTCATGTCGCTGCCATCGAAAGACAGAAGAAGGGTACTTACGGATCCTGAACTGCTTGCGATCATGGTAAGAAAGAATCTGAACGATCATCGTTATGCCCACAGCGTATCGGTCGCAGAATGTGCATCAAGGTTGGCGGAAAGGTGGCATCTCGATCCGAAAAAAGCGTATCTCGCCGGATTGCTGCATGACTGTACCAAAGATTTTCCGGAAACGTTCCATGATGAATACTTCAAATATTACGATCCGGATAAGATCGCTTATCCTGAAGGCGTCAAACATTCGTTTTCGGCGAAATACTATCTGAAAGAAAAGCTGAATTTCCATGACAAAGACATCCTGAACGCGATCTACAATCATACGATCTGCCTCAGCAAAGACAGACTATCGCTGATTCTGTTCATCAGCGACAAACGGGAACCGCTAAGAAGGATCGATGATGAAATCATGGAAATGGCATTCCAGGATCTGTATAAAGCCTATGATCTGCTGGATCATGATGTGGAAAGGTACTTGAATGAACGAAACGAAAGATTTATTAAGAATCGCCTATGACGCGATGGACGAGAAGCAGGCATCCGATATCGTGGTGCTTGATTTTCGTCATACATCGCCGTTTGTCGATTATTTCATCATTGCGGATGCCAGAAATCAGCGGATGGCGCAATCGATCATCGAAAATGTCGAAGACAAAGCACTGGAAGCCGGGTATCCCGTAAAACAGCGCTATGTCGAAAAAACGACCAAATGGCTGCTGATCGATCTGGGCAGCATCGTCTGCCACGTATTCTATGACGGAGAACGGGAGCTTTACAATCTGGAGGGTCTATGGAAGGATCTGCCAACAGTCAAAATGTAAACAACTATACCATTCTTGCCCGCTATTATGACGAATTGCTTCAGGACGAAGATTCTTTGAGCCTGTGGCTGAACTATATCGAAAGCGAGCCTTTTCAAAGCGTTCTTGAACTGGCTTCCGGTTCCGGTGTCATGGCAGGGATCCTGAAGAAGAAGGGATATGATATCATCGCTTCCGATATCTCTCAAGAGATGAAAGAAGCGGCAAAAGAAAACTATGACGGCGACTATCTGCTTTTGAATATGACGGATTATGCTCTGCCAGAACGATTTGATCTGGTCCTGTGCATCTGCGATTCCATCAATTATCTGTATCCGGAAGAACTGGATGATTTCTTCCGTTGCGCTTTCGAACATCTGCATCAGAACGGCCGGCTTATCTTCGATATGCATCATCCGGAACGAATCAACGAATTCAAGGAAGAATATATCGAAGAAGGCTACGTAAATGATATGCCTTATCAGTGGACGATCGATTCAGATGCATATGACAGTACCATCTGCGAACATTTTACGTTTTATACGAAAGATGGTATGATACAGGAAAATCATCTTCAGCATGTGTTTGCGATAGATGAGATCAAGGAAAAGATGCTGAAATACTTTGATGTTGAAATCATCGAAGATTTCGTTCCTGACGAAAAAATACTGGTGATAGGTAGGAAAAAATGATTTGTGTGATCTGTGCGATGCAGGAAGAACTGGATGCCTTGCTGGGATTAATGGATGGTATAAGTGTTTCTGAAGGTCAGAGGCTTTTTTATCATGGCGAAATCCTGAATAACGCCTACTACAAAGGCAGGATCGAAGGAAAAGAGATTGTAGCTACCAGAAGCGGCGTCGGCATGGTCTACGCGACGATCGCGGCAACGAATCTGATCCGCGACTGTCATCCGGAACTGGTCATCAACCTGGGCGTTGCCGGTTCTTTGCATCCGGATGTCCATGTGAATGATATCGTGGTCGCCGATCAGGCAGCCAACTGGCGTTTTGAAGCGCCTGGCTGGGACCGGAAGTTCGATTCTGTTTTCTGCAGTTTTCCCTGCGATGTAAAGGCTGTCGATATCACGCGCTCGCTTGGCATGAAACATGTAAAGACAGGCCCGATCGTTTCAGCCGATGAATTCATCCGTTACAAAAGACAGACCGACGTCATCAAAAAGTATTATCCGGAAGCATTGGCAGGAGAAATGGAAGGCGCAGCCGTCGCCAATACCTGCTATGCCCATCATATCCCTTGCGCGGTGATCCGTTCGATTTCCGATGAGACGCTGGTCAATGGCGGATATAAAGAATTCGATTTCAACCTGTCAACCGTCTGCAAGACGGCGGCTGTTTTGTGCAAGGAAATCATCAAGAGGTATTAAGATGAAGAAGTGGTACAAAGAATCTTATTTCGACCGCCAGAACTGGATCCTGGAGAATTATGATCAGCTGAATCTAAGCAGTGACGAGACGCTGTTCCTTTTGCTGGTGGAACTGGCAAAAAAGAATCGGAAAACGATTACTTACGACTATCTGTCGAAAAAACTGAATAAAACCAGTACGGAAGTGGATAAAATGATCGCCGATCTTGTTTCGAAACATTATCTGAAACTGTCGGCCAATGAAAAAGGACTGATTTTCGATTATGATGAGATCTTCGAATTCGATCCGAACAGCTATGAGATCAGCGACGAGAAGGATCTTTACGATATCACTTCCGATGTATTTAATAAGCCTCTTTCGCTGACGGAACTGCAGAAAATGAATGATCTGCTGGAACAGTACGGGAAGGAACATTTCATCGAAGCATTAAGGATCGCGGAAGCGCAAAGAAAACTGTCCATGTCCTATATCGAAGGCATTTTACGCAATGACAAAAAGTGAAACGATCGTAAACGAGCTGGAAAAGCTCTATCCCGATGCGCATTGCGAACTGAATCACCGCAATGATTTTGAACTTCTGATCGCCGTCAGTCTGTCTGCGCAGACCACGGATGAAAGGGTCAACAGTGTGACGCCGGTCTTGTTTGAAAAGTATCCGGATGCTTATACGCTGGCAAATGCCGATCTTAGCGATGTGGAAACAATCATTCGACCGATCGGTCTGTATCGCAATAAAGCAAGAAATATCGTTTCTATCGCCAATCAACTGATACAGCTGCATAACGGAAAGGTTCCGAATGACCGTGAAGCTCTGGAGAACCTGCGCGGCGTAGGACGGAAGACAGCCAACATCATCTTAAACAACTGTTTCGATGTACCGGCATTTGCCGTAGATACGCATGTCACAAGAGTCGCCAAACGTCTGCAGATCGCTGACGCGGATGATGATGTCCTGGCGATCGAAAAAAAACTGATGGAGTACTTTCCGCGCGAACGCTGGGGAAAACTGCATCATCAGTTCATCTTTTTCGGCAGATACAAATGCAAGGCGGTCAAACCGGATTGCACTGATTGCCCACTGAAAGAATACTGTAATCACTTGGCGTGATACAGTTTTTTTGTCTGGTAGACAGGATCCATCGTCAGATGCATGCCTAGCTTCTTGAAGACATTCACATCGACCTGAGACAGAAGAACGGTGGAGTGGACATCGCAACCTTTCAGTTTGTTTAATGATTTCAAGGCTTTGTCGCAGATATCGGACGTGATCGAATCGACCGCCAGAGCGATCAGCACTTCATCGGTATGCAGGCGAGGATTGTGGCCATGCAGATAAGTGGTCTTGAGCTCCTGGATCGGCGTCAGGACTTTTTCCGAAAGCAGATGGATATCCGGGATCTCTCCGGCAATCTTGACTGCGTTCAGCAGCGCTGCGGAAGCGGCACCCATCAGTTTGGACGTTTTGCCGGTGATGATCTGTCCATTGTATTCGATGGCGACTGCCGGTTCATGGGTCTTTTTCGCCAGTTCATTGGCAACGACAGCGACTTTCCGGTCTTCTTTGGTGACGCCGGCTTTGTTCATGATGGTTTCGATCTTGAACAGGACATCTTCGGGAAGGAAATCCTTACGGACTTCGATTTCCGTATCGTAGTAGCGGCGGATGATCTCGTCTTTGGCCGCTTGCTGGCAGACTTCATCGTCGCAGATGCAGTTGCCTACCATGTTGACGCCCATATCGGTAGGCGATCTGTAGATCTGTTTGCCCATGACTCGGATCAGCAGATCGTTCAGAACAGGGAAGACTTCGACATCGCGGTTGTAGTTGATGGCGATCTTCTGGTAGGCTTCCAGGTGGAACGGGTCGATCATATTGACATCGCTTAAATCGACGGTAGCAGCCTCATAGGCGAGATTGACCGGATGGTTCAAAGGAAGATTCCAGATCGGGAAGGTCTCGAATTTCGCATAGCCGGATTTTAATCCGTGTTTGTTGTCGTGATACATCTGGGAAAGACAGGTCGCCATCTTTCCAGATCCCGGTCCGGGAGCAGTGACAACGATGATTTCTCGTGAAGTTTCCAGATATTCGTTCTTGCCGAAACCGTTATCAGATAGGATCAGATCGATATTGTTCGGATAGTTTTCGATCGCATAGTGATAGGCTACCTTGATTCCTGATTTTTCCAGGCTCTTTCTGAGCTTTATGGCCTCATCCTGTTTGCTGAAATGAGTGATGACGACGCCGCCGATCCGCAGATCGACCGCGATGAAAGAATCGATCAGCCGCAGAAGATCCTGGGAATACGTGATTCCCAGATCGGAGCGCATCTTGTTCTTTTCGATATGATTCGCATTGATGACCAGGACCATTTCGACTTTGTCTTTCAGTTTCAGCAGCATCTTGATCTTGGAATCCGGTTCGAATCCCGGAAGGACGCGCGATGCATGATTGTCATCGAAAAGCTTGCCTCCGAATTCCAGATAGAGTTTATTGAATTTCTCGACTCTTTTACGGATATTCTGTGACTGAAGACGGATATACTTCTTATTATCAAAACCGATTCTATCCATATGTTTTGATTATATAACAGTTTATCGAAAATGCATATGTTAATCTTTACATTATCACATTCATTTAATGTCATTGGTTAGTCGTGACTAACTTACATAAGTATTGATATAATTTTATTTGTTAAAGTAGCTTATTTTTCATTTATCGGTGATTTGGGAGGTAATCAAATATGGCTCGTTTGCAAACTGCGGCCGTCAAACAGATCGAAGAGATCTGCGACCGCTACAAAGGTGAAACGACTCCGCTGATGATGATCCTTTCCGACATCCAGAAGGAATATGGGTATATTCCTTTGGAGGTTCAGGAATTAGTCAGCGAAAAGACCGGGATTTCCGTAGCGGAGATCTATGGTGTCGTAACGTTCTATTCGTTCTTTTCTTTAAAACCGAAAGGAAAGGTCGTCGTCGGCTGTTGTTTAGGAACCGCTTGTTACGTCAAAGGTGCGCAGCAGGTCATCGACAAGTTTTCCGAGATCCTTAAGATCAAACCGGGCGAAACGTCAGATGACGGAATGTTTACACTGGATGCTTTGAGATGCATTGGCGCATGCGGCATCGCTCCGGCAGTGCAGATCAATGGCACGGTATATCCGAAAATGTCTGTCGATAAGGTAGCACCGCTGATCGAAGAATACAAGGAGGCGTTTGCCTGATGAGTGAGATGATTAATACACTGACTGATCTTCAAGAAAAGCAAGCCGTCTGTACCAGATGCATGGAAGACAAGTTATCCGGCAAGGACAACAAGAGACATATTGTTTTATGCGGCGGTACCGGATGTCTTTCTTCCCATTCTGCCGAGATCAGAGAGAAATTTTCGGAAATCATCAAAGCGGAAGGCTTGGATGACAAAGTGACCGTCAACCAGGTCGGCTGCTTCGGTTTCTGTTCCCAGGGTCCGTTCGTCAAGATCTATCCTGAAGACACTCTTTACAAGATGGTCAAGATGGAAGATGTCGAAGAGATCATCGAAAAGGATATCAAGAATAACGAGATCGTTGAACGGTTGCTTTACGTCGATCCGCAGACACAGGAAAAGGTCAGAAAACAGGATGATATCGAATTCTACAAGAAGCAGATGCGTATCGCTCTGCACGGCTGCGGTCAGATCGATCCGGAAGATATCAATGAAGCTTTAGGTGCCGGCGCATTCGTCGGTCTGGCGAAAGCCTTACAGATGGATCGCAAGGATGTCATCAAAGAAGTCCTGGATTCCGGACTGAGAGGACGCGGCGGCGCGGGATTCCCGACCGGACGTAAATGGTCGTTCGTACCGGATGTCGAAGGCCCGAAATACCTCGTATGCAATGGCGATGAAGGCGACCCGGGTGCATTCATGGATCGTTCCATTTTGGAAGGCAATCCGTTTGCGGTCATCGAAGGCATGATGATCGGCGGTTACGCGATCGGCGCTCAGAACGGCTACTTCTATGTCAGAGCGGAATATCCGATCGCTGTACATCGTCTGAAGCTAGCGATCAAAGCCATGGAAGATGTCGGCTTGCTTGGCGACAACATTCTCGGTACGGATTTCTCGTTCCGTGTCCATATCCGTTTAGGTGCCGGCGCATTCGTTTGCGGCGAAGAGACGGCGCTTCTCAACTCCATCGAAGGCAAGCGCGGCATGCCTAGACCAAGACCGCCATTCCCGGCTGTCAAGGGTCTCTGGGGCTGTCCGACTTGTGTCAATAACGTCGAAACGCTGGCTACTGTACCATATATCTTAAGAGAAGGTGCAGAAAACTTTGCCAAGATCGGTACGGAAAAATCCAAAGGCACGAAAGTCTTCGCATTAGGCGGCAAGATCAACAATGTTGGTCTGGTCGAAGTACCGATGGTCACCACGTTAAGAGAACTGATCTACGATGCCGGCGGCGGTATTCCTAACGGCAAGAAATTCAAGGCCATTCAGACCGGCGGTCCTTCCGGCGGCTGTCTGACCGAAGAATACCTCGATGAACCGATCGA
>CADBPB010000004.1 GCA_902796525.1 uncultured Erysipelotrichaceae bacterium
ATGTCCTGAGCTGGATGAAAGTCTTCTCGACGGAACCGTTGAATTGTTCGTCGATCGCTTTCATCATTTCCTCCTTGGATTGCTGAGTGACCTCTTCAGATGATCCCGCGTAGTTCGCCAGCGTCTGATCGATAACGGCATTGCGGACTTCCAGACTTTGACGTTCCACAGTCAGCTCTGCCGCTTTTTCAACATAATCTTCCGTTTCCGGATCCAAAGCAGCCAGTTCCGCATCGATCTCGGAAATCCTCTGCAGATTGTTTTTCTTCTCTTTGTTCAGTTCTTCCGCGAATCGCTGATTGTAATCTCCCGTATCGATGTTGGCATCCTTCAGCATGATATAGGAAGTATAGGCAGCCGATACTTCGGAATACAGGGTATCGAAATCCATCCCCGACGCTGCCTCCGCCTGCCGGATGCCGTCTTTCAGCGAAGCTTCGTTCTGATCCAGCAGACGTTCGTTCGCCTCGATTTCTGCCAGAGAAGTCTCCAGCGTGATCCGGTTCGTATTCAAAAGGCTTTCGTTTACAATCAGCTCGATATTCGCATCCTCAAGTTTCTGCTTCGCTTCCAGCAGTCTGGCTTCCCCATCGCTTTTCTGCTGGCCGAATTCTTTCTTTGCCTCGTTGAGTTTCTGCAGATTCTCGTTATAGATCTTGTCCCTGAGAAAAGACTGCTGATGATTTTTCGTAGATTCGATCGAACCTGTCAAAGCATCGATACGCTCTTCATAATCTCCGGTATACGAAATGAGTTCCTCTGTGCCTTTGAGTTTCAGATAGATCGAAGTATAGTAATCGAATATGAAATTCTCGTTGGGTACGAACAGGACGCCATTCAGATCCTGATTGTCGCAATTGGATGCCCCTAGCAGCTTGGACATATAGGCAGGAGATTTGCATGTGCCCACGATCGTAAATACATCGTTCTTCAGGTGTTCCTTGATATCGCCGTCATTCAGATAAGCGGTAACTTTCTTACCGATCAGCCGCGAAGCGCTTTCGACCGCATCCCCCAGGATCAGAGCCTCCCTGTCGTTTTCCGGCATCCTTCCCTCAACCAGTTCGAAGAGATTGACTGTCCGATCGAGCTCCTCGAAACGGAAAATATAGACATCCCCCTGGCTTATTTGGCCATAGGCATCGACCATCTTCGTTCCGAAGACGTATTCCACATCCGGATTGCTTCGTAAAGCGGAAATATCTTCATCGCAGAAACCATAGCTGGAATACAGCTGCAGATCCTGCAGACGGTCTTTGTCGTTATAGAGATCGACGCTTTCCCTTAAGATCGTGCCATTGGAAAAAAGCCCCATCATGAAAGATGAGGAAACAAGCACGATCATAAACAAGGAAAGGAATCGGTTGAATGTATTTCGGATCAGCCGAAAGGTATCTCTGTTGAACATCAGTATTCGATTTCCTCGATATCGACAGGGACATTGCGGAGAATCTCGACGATCTTCCCCGATTTGACCCGGATGATCTTCTGCGCCATTCTTGCCAGAGCCTGGTTGTGGGTGATCATAACGACGGTGATACCGTTCTTGTAGCACATATCCTGAAGTACTTTCAGGACCTGCTTGCCGGTCACATAGTCCAAGGCTCCAGTCGGCTCGTCGCAAAGCAGCAGTTTCGGATTCTTCGCCACCGCCCGGGCGATCGCAACTCTCTGCTGCTCGCCTCCTGACAGCTGCGAAGGAAAATTGTTCATGCGCTCTTCCAATCCTACCATCTTCAGTACGAAGACCGGATCCAAAGGATCCCTGCAGATCTGCAGCGCCAGTTCGACATTCTCTTTGGCCGTCAGATTCTGGACCAGATTATAGAACTGAAAGACGAAACCGATATCGTAACGGCGATAGTCGCAGAGTTCCTTCTTATTGAAGGCTGCCACGTTTTTGCCGTCAAAGAAAACGGAACCGGTCGTCGCCGTATCCATGCCTCCCAGAATATTCAGGATGGTCGTTTTGCCTGCGCCGCTATCGCCCAGGATGACGACGAACTCCCCTTTTTCGATCGCAAATGAAATGTCATCCAGCGCTTTGATCTGGACTTCTCCCATCTGATAGATCTTCGATACATTGCTGAATGAAATAAAACTCATAGGTACTATTATTATATACTGAAACAAAGACACAGGCGGGTCCTTTTTCATATAAAAAGAAGGACGCG
>CADBPB010000005.1 GCA_902796525.1 uncultured Erysipelotrichaceae bacterium
AGACAGAACGATCGGCTACTATTATGTCTATGACGATGGTAAGGTTTCTTACACTACCGAATGGGGGTGCCCGTGGGACATCGAAGATGAACTGAAAGCATTCGGATTGAACAGAGAATTCGAAACGGAAATCCCCTTCCCGCTGTTTGACGAAATGATCGATGACAGGTATCGCGTTCCCGGCAGGAAACGGATCATCTATCATAAAGATCCGTTGACCATGGAACGGTATCCGAAAGAGACTTCTGATCGTTTCTCTGTCTACCGACGCGCAGCCGAAGAAGGAGATCCCGATTATTCTCCCCTTCCTCATGATGCGCCTCACCGCGAAGGCCCGAATACGCCGGAAGACATGCGGGAATGGGCATCCTGGTACGCCTTCAACAAGATGGATGACGGGACCTATGAAGCGGAACTGGACGAGGCCTGGTGGTGGGGAGGCGGGCACAACGACGGAGGAACGATACGCCGGGAGATCCCCGAGGAATGGTTCGAACTTCCATATGAGGAATTCCTAGAAAACGTCGTGACATTATCTGCTGCAGCGCATTACGGCTTTACCGCTGAAATGCTGAAAGGAAAAGAAGGACTCAAAGAGTTTTTCGGATTTGAATCATAAAGGAGAAAACATGAAACAGGAAATCAAAACAAAAAGCGCAATCTTCCCGATGCCGGTACTGCTGATCGCGACCTTCAGCGATGATGAAACGGTCAATGTGATGAACGCCGCCTGGGGGATGATGCTCGACCATGATGTAGTTGCCTTGAATCTGGACGCATCCCATAAGACGGTCGAAAACATCCGGAAACGCAAGGGTCTGGTCGTTCATCTTGCGGATGCGAAACATGTCTGCGAGGCGGATTATTTCGGTGTCGTCAGCGGCAATCAGGTATCAGACAAGCTGTCCAAAACCGGGATGACTTACACGAAATCCGAACTGGTCGATGCTCCGATCATCAACGAACTGCCTGTCGCGCTCGAATGCGAATTCATCGAATTCCAGGATGACGAAACGGGAATCGGTTTGATCGCCAAGGTGTTGCGTACCTCTGTCGAAGGAACATATCTGAAAGACGGTAAACCTGATATCGATGCTTTGCAGATCATCGCGTTCGATCCGTTCACCCATGGCTACTACCAGGTAGGAAAACGGGTCGGGGAAGCGTTCAAAGACGGATTGAAACTGAAATAAGTATTGCTGAAAGATACAGGCACGGTTCATCCGTGCTTTTTTTATGTGTCAATTCCTGAACCGGTATCGGTCATATATAAAAAGATCCCGCATTTTCACGAGATCTAAAGACAAAGAATCATTAATTATATTTTTAGTATAATTCTTTACCGGTAAGTACCCGCCACAGCGAGAAGTATTTTAATAACGAAAAACCGGCGGGTTTGTTTAATTCGTAACGTTCGTCATGATACGTCAGATAGAGGCTGTTGTTTCGGAACATGCCGATCTTGCTGATCTGATCCCATTGGAAAGTCATCGCAAAGCCATCGCCTCCGGTCAAAAGGATGCGGTCGCCATAGATCTGGACTTTGATATCGTCTTTCAGCAAGGTCCTCTCATTGTTGATGATTTTGTACAGATGCAGTTCATCATCCTGTGAGAAAGGGAAATCGGCCTGTCTCCTGAGCGAGTTTCTATGCTTTCTGAGCCAGTTCTTCTGGAACCGGTTCCATTTGATCGTATTGTTCCATTTCCGGATCTTTTCGCCCCGAAGATAGCCATATTCATCGTAGATGGCCTTCACGCCGCAATCGCAGGAGATCTCGTTTCCTTTAGCATGAATGGTATCGAATTTCTGGCACACCGGACACAGGTAAGTCAGGTTTTCGATCCCTTCCGCCAGGTTTTCTCCCCTGTACGGGATATGATGCTGTTCCTGGTATGCATAGGCATCCGCATCCAGATCTCTGACGATGATCTCATAGATCTCGTCCGTGCTCATATTATCTAGCTGTTCACAGGAATACTCATTGACGACATGGCCGTAAATCTTTCCCTTGCGCGGATTCCTGGCCCATCTTGGCGAACGCAGATAATCGCCTTCGAAACGGTAGGTCACAAGCCCGCATTTGCATTGCTTGAAGATTTCGGCCGTCCTTTTGGAAATGAAACAAGTCGCTCCGTCCCAGGATTTGTTGCCTTCGGGGAACATCGCGACATCGATGCCGGCATTGAGATTCTCGATGATCAGCTGAACCGTCTCATCCGCGCTGGCACCCTTGCTGCGAGGGATCGGACCGACCAGGAACTTGATGATCTTCCCTACCGGACCGGACATGATATTGGCGCTCGCAACGAATTTGAAATGCTTCTTCAAACCGATGACCATCAGCAGCGGATCGAAATCGGAATTATGATTCGAAAGGATCAGTACAGGCTTTCCTTCGATCCTGCGATACTCATAGGAAAAATTGCGCATCGCGATCAGAAGCCAGCCGATCAGATACCTTAGAAAGTGATAGACGAATTTATGACGGAGCAATCCTTTGCGAACATCATTCTTCATGGCGACTTTTGTTTACGTATTCGAGATAATCTTTTTTCGCTTTCGCGATCGGGATCAATACCAGCGGCATCCACAACGCCGCGACGATGAACGTCACCCAGTTTGCGGAATAGCCGGCGACGCCGTATTCGTTCTGCATCGCAAAACCGAAGTGCTTGATCAGGAAGGAACCGATCGGCGTACCGATGCACATCGGAATGACCACATAGAAGATCTGCCGGATGCCTTCCGACTGCCCGTGCATGCTCTGAGGCATGCAGTTCTTCAGCATGACCATCAG
>CADBPB010000006.1 GCA_902796525.1 uncultured Erysipelotrichaceae bacterium
GCCTATGGCGAACCGATCGCTTTCACCGCCCGCGAGTTCAAAGGCAGAAGCGAAGCCAAATACATCAATTCCAATGAGAATATGATCTACACCAAAGGCGATCATCTCTACAACATGCACCGGGCGAAAGAAATCTCGCGCAAAGCCGGATATGTCCTGGTCTGCGAGGGCGTCATGGACGTGATCGCCTATTACCGTGCAGGAAAGGAAAACGTCGTCGCGACCCTGGGAACGGCTTGTACGCCGAAGCAGATCGAACTGTTGAAAAGCATGGCGAAAAGGATCGTTCTTTCCTATGACGGCGACAATGCCGGCCAGCTGGCCAATATGAAAGTCGGAGAGACGCTGCTGAATCAGGGACTGGATGTCTATGTCATCGACAACGGCACGACGCTCGATCCGGACGAGATCATTGCGCAGCACGGAAAGAATGCTTTAAGAGATCTTGAAGCGAAACAGATCCCGTATATCGAGTATGCGATGAAATATTACAGGAATCGCTACAATATGCAGAACTATGAAGACCGCAAAGCCATGACGATCAAGATGTCTGCACTGATCGAGAAACTCAAAGACGAATATGACCGGGAAAACTACCTGAACGATCTTTATGAAATCACGAAGATCCGTAAAAGGCAGACTCTCCGTGAACAAAAAACAGAGTATAATGGTAAAGTGGCCAATGCCAATGTGTATGTCGATGGTCTGACGAAAGCGGAGTATACGATACTGTCGCAGATCGCCATGTCATACAAGGCGCTGGATACCTATCAGCGTCAGCTGGGATTCCTGCTGGATGAGGATCATCAGAAACTGGCGATGCTGATCATCGACGATTACCGTAAGAACAGCAAATGTTCCTTGGCACGTATCTATGACGAAACGGAAGAAGACCGGATCAGGAATCTGATCGCGGATCTCAGCGTTCCGGAAACGCTGCCAAATGAATATGACGAAGAAAGCCTTAATGGAGCGATCGCACGGGTCAAGAACGAAGTCAAGCAGAAACGAATCGCTGACCTGAAAGAAAAGATAAGCAAGACCGCTGCTGTCGATCCTGAGAAGGCGGACGAGTACTTGAAGGAATATGAGAAACTGATCAAAGAGTTGGGAGGGGACAATGGCTAAAAAAGATACGGCACAGGTTAAAGAAGCTGATCCTAAACAGAAAAAAGAAAAAACCGCCGATACGGAAGCCAAAGAAAGCAAAGGCAGGAATAAAAAGAAAAAAGAAGAAACCGTAAGCGAAACGAATGAAACCGTAAACAAGCCGGAATCCGTCAAAGAGAATGGCAAAGCGATCAAGGCGGTCCGTTCGAGCAAGAAATCTTCTTTGGGTCTGAAAAAGAAATACAATGATATCGAGGATCTGAAAAACGATCTTCAGGAACTGAACAAGCAAGGCGTCGACATCGTACAGGCGGATGTGGTAAACTGTCTGGACCGTTTTGAGATGTCCGATGACGAGATGGACCAGTTCTATGACTGGCTGAGCAGCGTAGGCATCGACCTGATCGATGAATCCGATAACGAAGATGAACTGGAAGACGATGATTTCCTGGCAAGCGAATCTGAAGACGAAGGCGATGAAGAGGATTCGGAAAAGAATATCGTCATCAACTATGACCAGGCTTCTACTTATACCAAAGTCAACGACCCGGTCAAGATGTATCTGAAAGAGATCGGCAGAGTGCCATTGCTGAAAGCGGATGAAGAAGTCGTGCTGGCAAAGCGCATCGAAGACGGCATCGCCAATCCGGACGATCCCAAACTCGTACAGAGCGGCATCGATGCGAAGAACGAACTGATCAGCGCGAACCTGAGACTGGTCGTCGCGATCGCGAAAAAATATACCGGCAGAGGCATGCTGTTCCTGGATCTGATCCAGGAAGGCAACATGGGTCTGATCAAGGCGGTCGATAAATTCGATTATACGAAAGGGTTCAAATTCTCCACTTATGCGACCTGGTGGATCCGCCAGGCGATCACGCGTGCCATCGCCGATCAGGCGAGAACCATCCGTATCCCTGTGCACATGGTCGAAACCATCAACAAGATGACCCGCATTCAGCGTCAGCTGGTGCAGGAATTTGGGCGTGATCCTTCCGCCGAAGAGATCGCTGAGAAGATGGGGTCCGGGATGACCGCGGACAAGGTCAGAGAGATACAGAAGATCGCTTTGGATCCTGTTTCATTGGAGACCCCGATCGGTGAGGAAGACGATTCCCACCTGGGCGACTTCATCGAAGACAAGGATGCCTTGTCTCCGGATCAGTACGCGAATAATGAACTGCTGAAAGACGAGATCAATCTGATCCTGTCGACACTGACGGACAGGGAAGAAAAAGTCATAAGACTCCGCTTCGGCCTGGAAGATGGAAGGACCAGAACGCTGGAAGAAGTCGGCAAAGAATTCGATGTCACGCGCGAAAGAATACGTCAGATCGAAGCGAAAGCCATCCGCAAGCTGAAACAGCCGACCAAGTCGAAACGATTAAGAGAGTTCCTGGAAGATAAGAAATAATGCTTTCTCCAAGACTCTTGCAGATCGCCATGATGGTCGAAAGAAATAAGATCGTTTTCGACGTGGGTTCCGACCACGCGCTTTTGCCGTGTTTTCTGGTCGAAAACAGGATCTGCCCCAAAGTCTACGCGGGAGAGATCGCCGAGGGACCTTACGGCAAAGTCAAAGAAACCGTCGCGAAGAAGCAGCTGGAAGGACTGGTCGTTCCGGTCTTTTCCGATGGTCTGGCGAAAGCCGCCGAGGATGTGGATATCGTCGTCATTGCCGGAATGGGCTACCATACGATCCGGCATATCCTGGATCAGTGCGATGTGAGCCGCTACCAGTATTTTCTCGTTCAGGCAAACAACAATGTCGAACTGCTGAGAAGATATCTGTCCGAGCATTTCTATACGATCGAAGATGAGAAAGTCGTCTATGACGGATTCTATTACCAGATCATCCGTTTTTCCGCCGATCTGCATGATCCATACACGGAGAAAGAAATCAAGTACGGTCCTGTCCTTTTGCAACGCAGAGATGAGGTCTTTCTCGCTTATCTCAAGGATCTGAAAGAAAAGCTTATCCGGATCAATCAGGAAGCGCATAAAGAGGACTATGCGTTAACTATCAAAGAAATCGAAGAAATATTATATAATTAGAAAGCTGGGGGATTTTTTATGGCAAAAGGTTATCAGAGTTTTTTTGCGGAAGTATTTTCCGATACGGAACATTTCATCAGTCATTTCAACGATTACGCGCATATTACATTCGGCAAGGAGCTCGATGAAACGAGCATGATCGAAAAGTATGTCGTACTGGCACAGATGGTCAGGACATACATGCTGGAAGACTGGCGCGAAACCAAATATATCGTCCGCAGCGACAACAGGAAACAGGTTTACTACTTTTCTTTGGAATTCCTTTTAGGAAGGATGCTGAAAAACAACCTGATGTCGATCGGAGCCTATGACATCGTCAAGAAAGGTCTTCAGGAACTGAATATCGATATCGAGGATCTGGAAGAAGTCGAAACGGATGCGGGACTGGGAAATGGCGGTCTGGGGCGTCTGGCGGCTTGTTTCCTGGATTCTCTGGCGACGCTGAACTATCCCGGCTCCGGCAATACCATCCGTTACAAGAACGGTCTGTTCAAACAGCTGATCATCAACCATGAACAGGTCGAAGTGCCGGACCAGTGGCTGAGAATACAGAATCCATGGGAGATCCGCAAAGCGGATAAGACGGTGGATGTCCGCTTCTACGGCTATGTCGATATCACCAGAAACGCCGAAGGAGAACTGGAATTCCATCGCAAGGATACCGAGCATATCCTCGCCGTCCCGTACGACATGCCGATCGTCGGCTATCATACGAATACTTCGAATACGCTGCGTATGTGGAACGCCGAACCGTCCGACGATCTTCCGGAAGGAAGAGACTATCGCAAATACCTTTCGGATGTCGATGACATCTGTCTGAACCTGTATCCCGACGATACGACCGAAAAAGGACGTTATCTCAGGATCAAGCAGGAATACTTCTTCGTGGCAGCCGGACTGCAGTCGATCATCAACGATCATCTGAAAGTCTATGGAACGCTGGATAATTTCGCGGACAAGGTCGTCATTCAGCTGAACGATACCCACCCGGCTCTTGCCGTTCCTGAACTGATGCGTATTTTTATGGACTCTTATGGCATGAAATGGGCGAAAGCCTGGGACATTGTGATCCATACATTTGCCTATACCAACCACACGGTCATGCAGGAAGCGCTGGAAAAGTGGCCGGTCGAGTACATCAAGACGCTGCTGCCGAGGATCTACCTGATCATCGAAGAGATCGACAGGCAGTTCAAGCAGGAACTGATCGCCATGGGCAAGAAGCACAATTTCATCGATTCCGTGCAGATCATCTATGAAGGTAACGTCCGTATGGCGAACCTGTCGATCGTCGGATCCTTCTCGGTCAACGGCGTCGCGCAGATCCATACCAATATCATCGAAACGAATACGTTCCGTGATTTCTATGAGATCTATCCTTATAAATTCAACAACAAGACCAACGGCATCACGCCAAGAAGATGGCTCTTCTATTCCAACCCGGAACTGAGCGAACTGATCGAACGGTACATCGGCCCGGCTTTCAACTATGATTTCAACCGCATCGAAGATCTGCTGCAGCATGTGGATGACCCCGAACTGCAGGATGCTTTCCTGAATGTCAAACAGCTCAAGAAGCAGCAGCTTTCCGCCTGGGTCAAGAAGAATTATGATCTGGATATCGATCCGAATACGATCTACGATTCCATTGCCAAGCGTCTGCACGCCTACAAACGTCAGCTCCTGGACATCATGTATGTGATATCTCTGTACTTCCGCATCAAGGACGATCCGAATTTCACGATGCCGAAAACGACATTCCTGTTCGGTGCGAAAGCGGCAAGTTCCTATGCTTTCGCCAAGAAAGTCATCAAACTGATCAACTGCGTCGCCGACAAGATCAAAAACGATCCGCAGGTCAGCAAGTTCATCAATGTCGTATTCATTCCGAACTACCGGGTGACCGTTTCCGAGAAACTGATGCCTGCATCTGACATCTCCGAACAGATCTCTACCGCGGGCAAGGAAGCCAGCGGTACCGGAAACATGAAGTTCATGATGAATGGCGCATTGACTTTAGGTACGCTTGACGGCGCCAATGTCGAGATCCGGGAACTGGTCGGAGACGAGAACTGTGTCATTTTCGGATTGAGAGAAGACGAAGTCCGTCAGCTGAAGAAGGATGGCTACGATCCGTATGAATACTACGCAAACAATGCGGAACTGAACCGCATCATCAATTCCTTCATCGACAAGACCTGGTCCGATGACAAGGATGATTTCAAGGACATTGCCGATGAGTTCCTGTTAAGGAATGACGAATACATGGTCCTCGCTGATTTCGATGCCTACAAGCAGGCGCATGATCAGATGTACGCCTATTACGCGGATCCGCGCGGTTGGGCCAGGAAGTGCCTAATCAATATCGCCAAGTCGGCTTATTTCTCTTCCGACCGCACGATCGAAGAATATGTCCGCGATATCTGGCATCTGGAAAAGATCAGATAAGATCCCTCAAACAGTACAACGGCTTCGGCCGTTTTTTTCTGGTAAAAAATAGAAAATCTACAGTTGAATAGGCTATCATAAAATCATGAAAAGAATCTATGTGTCGATCGCTGTTTCTTTACTTATCGTACTGGCCGGCATGTTTGTCAACTACCGTTCCTATCAGGAAGATCATCATCTGAAATATTCCATCAGGATGCATGGCGGAGAGATCACTATCGAACATGGCTTCGGTCTGGAAGCCGTGCATATCTATGCCATGGAACCGGGAGGACAGAATTCGCATCGTCTGCGTTTCGATCCTATCGGATTCTTGCTGTATTTCGCAGTCATCGCTGTGATTGTATTCGCCGTTTCATCTGCCGTTTCGATCGTCAGAAAAAAACGATAAAATCGCTCGCTCCATATAGGAGAAAGAATCTATGAACTTTGTCATTTCCTAGGCGGGAAGATGCCTCAACTGTGAGGATCCTTTCTGTTCCCAGGACTGTCTAATCCATACGCCGATCCCTCAGGCGATCCGTCAATTAAAGAAAAGATCGGCGAATATGTGAAAACACAAAAAATAAAACAAGGCAGATTGATCTGCCTTTTAAAATAAAAAAGCACTTGCGTGCTTATTAACCTAATGTCGAAACGGCTTTCGCTAAACGGGCTTTCTGCCTAGCAACATAGTTCTTGTGTTTCAAATGGCTTGTTGCAGCTTTATCTAATAATGCATTGGCTTCGTTGAAGGCTTTGACGGCGGCATCTTTGTCAGCGGCAGCGATAGCGGCATTGACTTTCTTGATGGCGGTCTTGAGTCTTGATCTTTCGGAAGTATTCTTCAGATTCGCTTTTGCATTGGTTAGAGCTCTTTTTTTCTGAGACTTGATATTTGCCATAGATCCTCCTTATTAAATGCTATCTCATTATAAGCAAAACCTTTGAAAAATGCAATAAAACGGACTGATTCTTCAGGATATTTACGGAATTCATGCCGTTATGAGTCCGGATAAGAAGATGAATAAAAATCAGATGCAATAGGGTATAATTGATAATGTTATGAACGGAAACGAGAGAATCGTATTCATGGGGACGCCACAGTTTGCCGCAACGATACTGGAAGGTCTGATCGGGTCATTCAATATCGTTGGAGTGGTATGTCAACCGGACAAGGAATACGGACGCAAAAAAATACTGAAAGCCTGCGAAGTCAAGGAAACGGCGCTGAAGCTCGGGATCCCGGTCTTTTCGCCTGTGAAGATCAGAAACGATTATCAGGATATCCTGGATCTGAAGCCGGATCTCATCATTGCGAGCGCTTATGGTCAGATCATACCGAAAGCTGTGCTGGATGCTCCGAAATATGGCTGCATCAATACGCATGCGTCTTTGCTGCCGAAATACCGCGGCGCATCTCCGATCCAAAGCGCCATCCTGAACGGAGAAACGGAAACAGGCGTGACTCTGATGTATATGAACGAAAAAATGGATGAAGGCGATATCATCCTTCAGAAGACGCTGCCTATCGAGATCGCGGATACCTGCACGTCTATGTTCAGGAAACTCTCTGAACTGGGACTGGATATGCTGAGGGAAGTCCTGCCATATCTGTTTGCAGGAAAGGTCTCACCCGTTGCCCAGGATCACAAGCAGGCGACATACTGCCACAAGCTGGAAAAAGAGATCGAACACATTGCTTTCAACGATGACGTTAAGAAAGTCTATGATCATATCCGCGCTCTTTTGGACGAACCCGGATGCTACTTCATGATCAAGGAAAAGAAATACAAGATCGAAAAAGCGTTCTTCCGTTACGAAGAAAACACGGAAGCAGGCGTCTTCAAAGGCTTGGAAAACGATCATCTGCGCATCGATACGAGAAACGGCTGCATCGAAGTCTACCAGATCAAACCGGAAGGAAAGAATTCGATGGATGCCAAAGCGTTTTATAACGGCACAGGCCGGCACCTGACAGGAGAACAAGTTGGATAGGGAACATATTCGTAATTTTTCGATCATCGCTCATATCGATCACGGAAAGAGCACTTTGGCTGATCGCATTTTGGAATTGACCGATACCGTTGCCAAACGGGATATGCAGGATCAGATCCTGGATTCTTTGGAACTGGAACGGGAAAGAGGCATCACGATAAAGCTCAATGTGGTGCAGCTTAAATACAAGGCAAAAAACGGAGAGGAGTACATTTTCCATCTGATCGATACTCCCGGACATGTCGACTTCACTTACGAGGTTTCAAGATCCCTGGCTGCCTGCGACGGCGCCATCCTGGTCGTCGATGCGTCCCAGGGGATCGAAGCCCAGACGCTGGCGAATACCTATCTCGCTTTGGATAACGATCTCGAGATCATGCCCGTCATCAACAAGATCGATCTGCCCAGCGCCGATATCGATCGGACCAAGAACGAGATCGAAGAGATCATCGGACTGGATTGCAGCGAAGCGCCTTGCATCAGCGCGAAAACAGGACAGAATGTCGAAGATGTGCTGGAAGGGATCGTCCGGTTTCTTCCCGCGCCGAAAGGTGACATCGATGAGCCGCTGAAGGCACTGGTATTCGATTCCTATTACGATTCCTATCGTGGAGTCGTGGTTTTCATCTGCGTCAAGGATGGCGAAGTGAAGGTAGGAGACAGGATCCGTTTCATGCAGGCGGATAGCGAATACGAGGTGACGGAACTTGGCGTCAAAACGCCGTATGAGTCCAAACGGGAGAAACTATCTGCCGGCGAAGTCGGCTATCTCTGCGCTTCGATCAAATCGATACAGGATATCAATATCGGTGATACCATCACTTCCGTGAAAGAACCTTGCAAACAGGCGCTGCCCGGCTACCGCAAGATGAATCCGATGGTCTACTGCGGCATGTATCCGACAGACAACAATAAATACAACGATCTCAGAGACGCACTAGAGAAACTGTCGCTGAATGACTCCAGCCTGACCTATGAGGCGGAATCTTCCAAAGCTCTTGGTTTCGGTTTCCGTCTGGGCTTCCTGGGTCTTCTGCATATGGAAGTGGTCCAGGAAAGGCTCGAGAGGGAATACGGTCTCAATCTGATTGCGACCGCTCCTTCCGTCATCTACAAAGTGACGATGACCGACGGTTCCGTCATCTATATCGACAACCCGAGCATGATGCCGGAAGCGACACTGGTCGATTTCATCGAAGAACCTTATGTCAAAGCATCCATCATGGTCCCGAACGAGTATATCGGACCGGTCATGCAGCTCTCGCAGGATAAACGAGGCATCTACAAGGATATGGTCTATATCGATGACAACCGCAACCAGCTGATTTATGAGATGCCGCTTTCCGAGATCATTTTCGAATATTTCGATAAACTGAAATCCGTATCCAGAGGCTATGCTTCTTTGGATTATGAGATCATCGGCTACCGCCCTGGGAACCTGGTGAAAATGGATATTCTGATCAACGGGGAGATCGTTGACGCCCTGAGCATCATCGTCCACCGCGATTTCGCGTATAAGCGCGGACAGGCGATCACGGTGAAACTGAAAGAACTGTTGCCGAAGCAGCAGTTCGAGATCCCGATTCAGGCCGCCATCGGCAACAAGGTCATTGCCCGAACCAATATCAAGTCCCTGCGCAAAGACGTGTTGGCCAAGTGCTACGGAGGCGATATCTCGCGTAAGAAAAAGCTGTTAGAGAAACAGAAGGAAGGCAAGAAACGGATGAAAGCCATAGGCAGCGTCGAGATCCCGCAGGAGGCTTTCATGGCCGTGCTGTCGCTGGATGATGAATGAAGTAAAACATCTGTATGTCCATGTTCCGTTCTGCCGCAGCATCTGCTTCTACTGCGATTTCTGCCACCGGATCTATGATCAGGAACTGGCGCAGAAATGGCTGCACCGTTTGCGGAAAGAAATGGAGGACGCTCTGCGGCCCGGCTACGAAACGATCTACATCGGAGGGGGTACGCCGACCGCTCTTGGTTACGGGGAACTGAAAACGCTGCTGCAGCTTTTGAAGCCATACAGCGCACAAGTCTGCGAGTATACGATCGAAGCCAATCCGGAGTCGCTGGATGAGGATAAGACCGCATTAATGAAAGAATTTGGAATCAATCGCGTCTCTTTGGGTGTCCAGTCTACGGATGAAGAGATCCTCCGTTCCCTCAACAGGAAGCATGATTTTCTTCTGATCCAAGAAAAGATCGCTTTGCTGCGAAAATACGGACTCGACAACATCAGTGTGGATCTGATGTATTCCTTGCCGGGCCAGACGATGGAGAAACTGCAGAAGTCTCTGGATGATATCCTATCTCTCGATGTACCGCATATTTCGATCTATTCCCTGACAATCGAAGAAAACAGCGTCTTCGGGCGCAAAGGCATCCGTTCTCTGGATGATGAGACGGAGGCGGATATGTACGAATTGATCGAAAGAGTCCTCTGCGGAAACGGCTACCGCCATTACGAGATCTCCAACTACTGCAAAGATGACCGCTATTCCCGCCACAATATGGCTTACTGGAACTATGAGGATTTCATCGGCATCTCCTTGGCTGCCGCATCCAAGGTCGGCAACCGCCGATATACCAATACTCGATCGTTCGAGCGATATTTCAGCAGCAATGACATCAGAGAAGAGGACCTCTGCCTCGATAAGAAGGAACAGATGTTCGAACACATCATGATGTCGCTGCGAACGGACATCGGACTTGACATCAAAGACTTTGAAAATCAATATGGATGCAAGATAAAAGAAGAATACCCGCAGGGCGTCGATAATCCGCATATCGTCATAGAAAAAGGGCGGATGTATTGCAAGGATCCTGCGATCCTGAATACGGTTCTACTAGATTTTATGGAATAAGAAAGAGGAAAACATTATGAGATTTCATTACAACGGCAGATTCAGCGGCAATCCCGATGATCTTCCCAACCTGGGACAGGAACCCAACGCGGTAAGATTCAAGGAAGCGGAAGATCCCAAGAAGCTTTCGCTGATCGCCAACGGCATATCGCTGTTGATCGCTCTTGTCACGTTCGTGCTGTATTTTGTTCGATCCCGGCAGCCGTTGAATATCATCGGAAGCATCTTGTCCGTTCTTACGCTTGTTCCGCACGAGTTTCTGCATGCCTTATGTTTCAAGGACGATGTCTACATGTATGAATACTTGAGCAAAGGCATGCTGTTTGTGGTCGGATCGGAACGCATGAGCAAGGCCCGTTTCGTCTTCATGTCGATGCTCCCGAATCTGGTGTTCGGTTTCGTTCCGTTCATCCTGTTCCTGATCCATCCGTCCTGGACTCTGCTAGGAACCTTGGGGGCCTTCGCGATTCCGATGGGAGCGGGAGACTATTACAATGTGTTCAACGCTTTGACGCAGATGCCGAAAGGCGCCAAGACTTACATGTATGGCTTTGGTTCCTACTGGTATATGCCTGAAGGGGAAAACTGACATCGGTCGAAGCATCGGAAACGATAAAAGCATATGAAAAGCTATGATGCTTACATTTTCGATCTGTATGGAACTTTGATCGATATTCATACAGATGAATCCTCTATGGCTTTCTGGCATAAGATCAGAGAGCTTTTTCATATGTATGGCGCAGACTACGATGCCAAAGAGCTGAAAAACATCTATTTTGAAACGATAAGGAAACAGGAAGAACAGCAATCGGAACCCGGACATCTGATCGAGATCGATATCAGGAAAGTCTTTCAGGAGATGTTCAAATACAGCAAAATCTATCTGAATGACCGGCAGATCGGCGATGTTGCCTGGCGGTTCCGTCAGGATTCTACGACACATCTGCGCTTATATGCCGGAACGAAAGAACTGCTGGAAACATTGCATATAAAAGGAAAAAAAGTATATCTTCTGAGCAATGCCCAGTCTCTGTTTACGCTGCCCGAATTAAAAGAAACGGGATTGCTCGAGCTCTTCGATGATATCGTCATTTCTTCGGATATCGGTTATCGCAAACCGGATCGCCTGATTTTTGAATTCTTGCTGAAGAAACATCATTTGAGAGCGGAGCAGTGTCTGATGATCGGCAACGATCTTGACGCGGATATCCGCGGAGCGCAGACAGCCGGCACGGATTCCTTCTATATCCGTTCCGCTTTGTCTCCCCGAAACGAAGCTACCGTTATCGTTCCTACGCACCGACAGGAACGCATGGACCTGAAGCGGTTAAGGAAGACGATTTCGAGTTTCACATAAATTTCACATTTTATTGTATGCGTTTTCAAATATGCGTTATAATAATTCTAGTGATTGATACGATCACGTTTTAAGAAAGAAAAGGAGTAATTGTAAATGAAAAAACTTGTTTCTCTTCTTCTTGCTGTACTGATGCTGTGCACTATGGCTGCCTGCTCTAAAGGCGGCGAAGGCGGCGGCACTCCGACGGCAGGAGGAACTTATGACATCACTGTTTGGGTTTCCGAAGTCGCAGGTATTGCTGAACTGACGAAACAGCAGATCGACAGATTCAATGAAGAAAATGAAGATCTGACATTCAATGCCACCATCGAAGGCATTTCCGAAGCTGATGCGGCAACGCTGATGATCACCGATGTCGAATCCGGTGCTGATCTGTATTGCTTCGCTCAGGACCAGACAGCGCGTCTGGTTCAGGCTGGCGCATTAAACGTTCTGGGCCAGGCTGCATCCGAAGCCGTCAAGGCTAGAGATGATGCCGGTTCCGTCATGGCTGCTACCTTCGGCGACAGCTTGTATGCTTATCCGATGACTTCCGATAACGGCTTCTTCATGTACTATGACAAGTCCGTCATCTCCGAGGATATGATCGACGATCTGGCTACGCTGGTCAAGGCTTGCGAAGACAACAACAAGTTCTTCTCCATGAACTACTCAAGCGCATGGTACAACTCAGCGTGGTTCTTCGGCACAGGCTGTGTCAGCCAGTGGATCACTGATGATACCGGTGCTTTCACAGGTGTCGTTGATACTTACAACTCTCCGGAAGGCATGACTGCTTTGAAGGGCATGCAGATCCTGGCGAAGTCCAATGCGAAGAACGATTCCGGTTCCGGCGAAGACTTCTCGAAAGGTTCCGCTGTTGTCGTTTCCGGTACCTGGGATGTCAACACTGTCCAGTCGATCTTAGGCGACAACATGGGTGTTGCTGATCTGCCTAGCTTCACGGTTGATGGAAATACCTACCACATGGGTTCCTTCTCCGGCGGCAAACTGATGGGCGTCAAGCCTCAGACAGATCCTGAAAAGGCTGCTGCTTTACAGAGACTTGCATTGTATCTGACGGACGAAACTTGCCAGCTTGAAAGATTCAACAGCAATGGCTGGGGTCCTTCCAATGTCGCTGCTAAGGCTTCTGACGATGTTCAGAGCAACCCGGTTCTGGCTGCTTTAGGCGCACAGAACAACTACGCTACTGTCCAGGGTCAGGTCAATGATGGCTGGTGGGCAAAAGCTGGCGATTTAGGTCATCTGGCTGCTCAGGCAGAATCCGATGAGGAACTGCAGGCTGGTCTGGCTCTGTATGAAGAGCAGGTCAAAGGCCTGATCGGTGCTACGGGCTATGTCTTCGTAGGCGCTTGGAACGGCTGGGATAATGCTGATCTGGAAGGCTTCGGCATGGAACAGGATGGCAACGTCCTGACCATCACGCTGGATGTTCCGGAATCTGACTACATGGGCGGACGTATCGTTCCTGTCACTTCCTGGGATACCAACTTAGGTTGCCAGCAGGTTACCGAAGGTGCCGATCTGATCGTCGAATATGATGAAGCTTCCAACGGCGACAACAACATCATCTTCCTGGCACCGGGCAACTACACAGTCACTTGCGACGTTTCTACTTCTGAAATCAAGATCGTAAAGAACTAACAGATCGTTTTTCAAAGGCAGACTGCTTTATCAGAACCAGTCTGCCTTTCTTTTTTATAAAAGGGGATAAGATCAATGGAAAAAACAAATCATTCTCAACAATTGAATCTGTTTGAGGATATCAGCGATCTGCAACTCTTGAATCTTACGAAATTCCAGCTGTTTCTATATAAGCTGATTCATTTCTTCAAAGGAATTCCGGGATTGCTCGTCAGTCTTTTCAAGACGATCGGCAAACTGCTGAAAGGGTTGTTTACCTGGATCGGCAACGATCTGGCTGATATCGTTAAAACATTTAAAGATGGAGATTTCAAGACCAAACTGTCTTACCTGATCATGGGCTTCGGTTCTTTGACCAGGGGGCAGATCTTAAGAGGTCTTTTATTCCTTATATTCGAAGTCGTATTCATCGTCTACATGATCACGGCCGGCGGCCACTGGCTTGGCAAGCTTGGCACGCTGGGCACGCAGCTTCCGGGTACGGTCTATGATCCGAAACTGGATACCTATGTTCGTGTCGATGGCGATGATTCATTCAAGTGCCTGCTCTATGGCGTTCTGACGATCATGTTCATTCTCTGCTTCATCTATACCTGGAGAATGAATGTCAAGCAGAACAAGGATGCGGAAGAACTGCTTCGCGCCGGCAAGAAACTGAAAACGGCAAAGGATGATGTTTCCTCCTTGCTGGATGATCAGTTCCACAAGACACTGCTGGCGCTGCCGCTGACAGGTATCACGCTGTTTACGGTATTCCCGATCCTGTTCATGATCCTGGTCGCTTTCACCAACTATGATGGCGCGCATGACGGCTATTCGAACCTGTTCACCTGGGTCGGTCTGGAGAACTTCAATACCTTGTTCAGCATGAACACAAGTTCCGGCAACATGTCTTTCGCGTTCGGTGAGATCCTGTCCTGGACGCTGATCTGGGCATTCTTCGCAACCTTCACGAACTACTTCCTGGGCATGTTCGTGGCGATCATGATCAACAAGAAAGGCATCAAGTTCAAGAAACTGTGGCGTGGCATCCTGGTCCTGACCAGCGCTGTCCCGCAGTTCATCTCCTTGCTGTATGTATCGAAGATGTTCGCCGCAAACGGCATGGTCAACGGCTTGTTGATCAATCAGGGACTGATCTCAGACCTGAGTCATATCATCCGTTTCTGGGAAGATAAGACACTGGCAAGGATCATGGTCATCGTCATCAATATCTGGATCGGTATCCCGTATCTGATGCTGATCACGACCGGTATCCTGATGAACATTCCTGCCGATCTCTATGAATCGGCCAGGATCGATGGCGCCAATGCTGTTCAGCAGTTCTTCAAGATCACGCTGCCTTACATGCTGTTTGTGACCGGACCGTATCTGCTGACAAGTTTCATCGGCAATATCAACAACTTCAACGTCATCTTCCTGCTGTCAGGAGGCGGCCCGAACAACATCAAACTGTCCACGGCAGCCGGCACGGCAGGCGATACCGACTTGCTGGTCACCTGGCTGTTCAAGATCACTACCAACGAAGGAAGCAAATACTATCTGGCTTCCGTCATCGGTATCATGATCTTCGTGGTCGTGTCGACGATAGCGCTGATCGTTTATAACGTGATCCCTTCCACAAGGAACGAGGAGGACTATTCATAATGAACGAAAACAAGAAACATATGGGCTTGAAAGCCAAAGAGAGACTCAGCAATACGGTCATCTATGCGATCCTGATCGTCATGAGCATCGTCTGGCTGATTCCGTTCGTCTTCCTGGTATTCGAATCATTCCGTGTCGAATCGACGTATCAGGTCGGCTATGTCATTCCGAAACAGTTCGGCTTCGACAACTACATCAACCTCTTCACCAAGACGGATTTCCCGATCTGGTTCAAGAATACGCTGGTGATCGGCCTGTTTGTGTCGGTGATACAGACGGTCATCGTATTGTGCATGTCTTATACGCTGTCCAGACTTCGTTTCAAAGGCCGCAAGGGCCTCATGAACATCATGCTGGTGCTGGGTTTCTTCCCGGGCTTCCTGTCTCTGGTCATCCTGTACAAGGTCCTGAGCTGGCTCAATCTGACAAGTGCCAATTCCGTTCCCGGACTGATCCTGGTCTATGTCGCAAGTTCAGGCATGGGCTACTATGTATCGAAAGGATTCTTCGATACGATCTCCCGGTCGCTGGATGAAGCTGCCCGTGTCGATGGCGCTACCCGCTTCCAGGTCTTCACCAAGGTCATCATGCCTTTGTCGAAACCGATCGTCATCTATACGATCCTGACGGCCTTCATGGGTCCGTGGGGCGACTTCATGCTGGCGAAATATGTCTCGCATGCGACATCGGCAGGCATGAACGTGGCAGTCGGTCTGCAGACGATGATTTCCACGCCTGCTTCGCTGGCGGCGAACTATACGATGTTCTGTGCCGGCGGCGTGGTGGTCGCCATACCGATCACGATACTGTTCATGTGTCTGCAGAAGTATTATGTTGAAGGTGTAACCGGAGGAGCGGTGAAAGGATAAGTATTATGGCTAGAGTAAAATTAACAGATGTAAAAAAGATATATGACAATAATGTCGTAGCGGTCCATGATTTCAATCTGGACATCGCTGATAAAGAGTTTATCGTTTTCGTAGGTCCTTCCGGCTGCGGTAAATCGACGACCTTGAGAATGGTTGCCGGCTTGGAAGAGATCTCCGAAGGTACGGTCGAGATCGATGGCGTCGTCGTCAACGATCTTCAGCCGAAAGACAGGGATATCTCCATGGTCTTCCAGAACTATGCGCTGTATCCGCATCTGACGGTCTTTGAAAACATTGCCTTCCCATTGCGGCTGGCAAAGACGCCGCAGGACGAGGTCTTCCAGAAAGTTACAGAAGTTGCCGAGATCCTGGGCATCACGGAATATCTGAATCGTAAACCGAGAGC
>CADBPB010000007.1 GCA_902796525.1 uncultured Erysipelotrichaceae bacterium
AATGGGGCATTCCGGTCGATTTCGATCCGAAGCATGTCGTCTATGTCTGGATCGATGCCTTGAGCAACTATATCACCGGTCTGGGCTACGACGTGGATGGCGATCATGGCGAGCTGTATAAGAAATACTGGCCTGCCGATCTGCATCTCATCGGCAAGGATATCATCCGTTTCCACACCATCTACTGGCCGATCATGCTGATGGCATTGGATGTACCGCTGCCGAAACAGGTCTTCGGACATCCGTGGATGCTGGTAGGGGAAGATAAGATCTCCAAGTCCAGAGGCAACGCGATCTATGCCGATGATCTGGTCCGTTTCTTTGGCGTGGATGCGGTGCGTTACTATTCTCTGCATGAGATGCCTTTCGCCCAGGATGGCACGATCACCTGGGAGCTGATGATCGAAAGGATCAACTCCGATCTGGCCAATGTATTCGGCAATCTGGTGAACCGGACCATCGCCATGACCAACAAATATTTCAGCGGCGTATTGAATCAGGATTTCGTCGAAGCTGATATCGACAAAGAGTTCAAGGAACAGGTCCTGGCGACCGTGAAGACGGTAGAAGAGAAGATGGACAAGCTTAGGGTAGGCGACTCCCTGGAAGCGATCATGGAACTCTATCGCCGCTGCAACAAGTACATCGATGAGACGGAACCGTGGGTCTTGGCCAAAGACGAAAGCAGTAAAGTCCGTCTGAATACGGTACTCTACAACCTCTTGGAAGGCATCCGTATCGGCACGGTCCTGCTGGAACCGTTCATGCCGGAAACCGCTCAGAAGGTCTTTGCCCAGCTGAATACGCAGGCAACGTCATATGATACGCTGCAGGAATTCGGCGGATTCGAATGCAGCAAAGTCACGGAAGATCCGACTCCGCTGTTTGCCCGTCTGGATCCGGTCAAGACGATGGAAGAAGTCCATGCGTATCTTGACAAGGACGTGCCGAAGGCCGAACATAAGGCGGAAATCGCTTTCGAAGATTTCGATAAAGTCGAAATGACCGTCGGAAAAGTGCTGGAATGCACGAAACACCCGGATGCGGACAAGATCCTGGTCTTCAAGGTCGATTTCGGTTACGAGCAGCGGCAGATCCTTTCCGGTGTTGCAGAATTCTACAAGCCGGAAGATCTGATCGGCAGGAAGGTCATTGCCGTCATGAACCTGAAACCTAGAAAGATCAGAGGGCTGGATTCCAACGGCATGCTGCTGTTGCCAGTCAGAGAAGAAAACGGCAAGGAAACGCTGGAGCTGCTCAGCTCCGAGATGGAAATCGGTTCAAAAGTCTGTTAACTTATCAGAAACGCTATCTAAGGATAGCGTTTTATGTTTTATCGGGCTTGTTTGCTTCGCGATGCTACAGTTTCGCTGTCATCGTAAATGTTCCTATTGTATAATAAATTCATGAGAAAACTGTTTGCCATAGTTCTATGTAAGATAGCCAAGAAGATCGGCGCTTTGTTTCATCGCGGTTCTTCTTTGCCGGGCAAGATCGCATTAAAGATCTGCCCCGAGATCCTGAATCGCATCAAGCTGCCGGAGAATATCATTGCGGTGACCGGCTCGAACGGAAAGACATCGACCGTCGAAATGATTTATCATGTCCTGACGGATGCGGGATACCGCGTCGCCGGCAATCGCGAAGGTTCCAACCAGATCGAAGGCGTAACTACGCTGATCATCGATCACTGCAATCTGCGCGGCGTGTTTCAGGCCGATATCCTGCTGCTGGAAGTCGATGAGCGCTATGCGAAGCATGTCTTCCGCTACATCGTTCCGAAATATTATGTCATAAACAATCTCTTCCGCGATCAGCTGACCCGGAACGGTTCTCCGGAATTTGTTCTGGAAGAGATCAAGCGTTCGATCAAAGACGATTCTACGCTGATCCTCAACGCGGACGATCCGCTGGTTGCTTCGTTAGGCCGTCTTTTCGAAAACAAAGTCTATTATTTCGGTGTCAACGAAAACCAGTATGTCGAAGAAGAAGCGACCGGTCCGTACGATGACGGTCATTACTGTCCGCTGTGCAAGTCCAAGATGATTTATGAGTACCGGCAGTTTGCCCACATCGGGAAATACAAATGCCTGGGCTGCGGATTTGAACGGCCGGAACCTGATTTCTATATCAGCGATATCGATCTGCAAAGCGGACGCATGACGATCAATGGGGAATACCATCTCGATCTGGCGTATCATACGATCTTCAACGCCTACAACATCCTGGCTGCTTTCAGCATCGGAAGGTTGCTGGATGTCCATGTGGATTCCCTGATCGCTACCCTGAACGAATTCCTGATCCACAACGGACGCATCAAACGTTTCAAGATCGGCTCCAAGCATGGCACGCTGCTGATCTCCAAGCACGAGAATTCCGTTTCCTACAACCGCAATCTGGCTTATGTCGCCAACTACGGAAGGGATGTCACCCTGCTTCTGATCGTAGAAGATATTTCCCGCAAATATTTCACTTCCGACACTTCCTGGCTGTGGGACATCAATTTCGAGCTGCTGAATTCCGAAAACATCAAGATGGTCATCTGTGCAGGACAGTATCTCAACGATATCGCGATCCGCCTCGAGAATGCCGGCGTCGATATGCGCAAGATCATTCTGAGAAGAAATGTCGACAGCGCGATCGCTTATTTGCGCTATGAAGGCATCGGAGAGTGTTTTGCGATGACTTGTTTCTCTGATGAAGCGAAACTGCTGAAAGAAGTGGAGAGCTACGAATGAAGATCTTACATTTATTTCCTGATCTGATGAATCTTTACGGCGATTATGGCAACATCACGATTTTAGTCAGGCATCTGAAAGATCTGGGCATTCCGGTCACAGTCGATAAAAGAGATGTCGATGATCTGATCGATTTTCCTTCCTACGACATGGTCTATATGGGCCCCGGTACGGAAAAGAATCAGCTGGTGGCTTTGAAAGAATTAAGAGGCTACGAGTATCAGCTGAATGAATACATCGATGACAATAAGCTGCTGCTGCTGACAGGCAATGCCATGGAACTGCTGGGCGAAAGGATCGATGACGAACCGGCTTTGCATCGCGTGGATTTCTATACGGAAATAACCGACAAGCGCTATACCGGGGATGTGATCGTCCGCAACGATACTCTGGGCGAGGTCGTCGGTTTCATCAACAAGTCTTCTCTGATCCGCGGGGGCGAAAGCGACAAGCTCTTTACCTACAGTTTCAGAGACAGCAATCTCGTCGACAACAGCTATGAAGGCTATCATTTCAAGAACGTCTACGGGACTCATATCATCGGACCGATCCTGGTCAAGAATCCTTCATTCCTGAATCTGATCGTCCGTTCTTTGGCCAGGAGCCAGTATCGCAATCTCGATTATCCTTATGAGACGGCGGCGTACGAAGTGACCTTAAAAGCATTAAAGAACAGGAAATGATGATCGGCAGGTCCTTTGCGTTTCCTTTTGAAGCTGCATTGATCGAATGGCTGCAGCGGTTTCTTTCGGGCAGTCCCTGGATCATTGCGGTATTATCGCTGATTACCGAACTCGGTGATGCGGCTTTCGCAGTCGTTTTCATCGGTTTTTTATATTTCGGTTATGATAAGAAAAGCGGCAGCCGCCTGGCGATCCAGATCGTCGCTTCGATGACTTTCAACGGTCTGATCAAGAATATCGTCCTACGTCGCCGTCCGTATTTTGATCATGAAGAGATCTCCTGTCTGAAAGCGGTCAATGACCGATATGACATCTATGATATCGCCGGACAGGGCTTTTCTTTTCCCAGCGGTCATGCGACCAACAGCGGATCGCTGCTGACTTCGCTGTATCTTCTGTTTCGAAACAAAAAGATCCTGGGCGTCGGTGGCATCATCGTCTTTCTGGTCTGCCTTTCCCGCATCGTTCTGGGCGTGCATTATCCCAGCGATGTCCTTGCGGGACTGCTGCTGGGGATCGCTGTAAGCTGTCTTATCTATCGCTTTATGGAACGTTGCGACAAATCCAAAGTCTATCTGATGTTGCTGCTGCTGGGTTTGCCCGGTCTCTTTTTCTGCCATTCCCACGATTTCTTCTCGTCCTATGGACTGCTGATCGGCTTCACGATGGGGGATCTGTTCGAAAATCGTTTCGTGAATTTCGATAACACCCGCAGTTTTGTGAGGATACTCTTTCGTCTGATTGGCGCGGTCGTTGTCTTTCTGGCGATTTCCGAAGGCTTGAAACTGCCATTCAGCGTCATTTTCCTGGAAGCGGATACTTTCCTTTCGCATCTGTTCCGTGCGTTCCGCTATGCTTTAGCTTGTTTTATGGCAATCGGCATCTATCCCTATGTTTTCCGCTATGATATATTTAAGTTGAACGACAGGAAGTGAAACCATGCAAATAAAATTAAGTGAACTGGTCGATGCTTTAGACAATACCGATGTCAATACACGGTATTACTATTATCTTCCGGAAGAGAGGATCGTCCTGAAAGAAGACGATGATTTCGATGAGAAAGAACTCATCCCGCTGCCGACCCATAAACAGATCGACGACTACCAGACGATGCAGCACTTTATCGAAGAACTCGATGAACCCGAGGCATCCGAATGGCTGGCAGAAGCGATCCGCGGAGCAGGGGCGTTCCGCCGTTTCCGTTCGACACTGGAACGTTTCGGTCTGACCGAGAAATGGCTGGACTACCGGCAGATGATCCACGAAGGAATCGCCATCGACTGGTGCGATTACTATGGCATCGAGTATCTAGGAGATGAGCCGTTTACCTATGAAGAACCGAAAGAACCGAAAACCGTCAGCAGGCACAACTACCGTCTGATCCGTATCGATGAAGACAATGCCTACGGTCTGGTCTATCTTGTGCAGGATTTCCGCAAGACTCTGGCCCGTTTCAAGGAACAGGAGTATCAGGGGGATGTCGATGATTCGATGGGGGAACTGCGTTATTATCTGTCCAAAGGCTATCCGGTTTTTGCGATCAGCGATAACGGACGCTATATCGCCTATGCGGTCTGTCGCATCGATGGGGATGTGGTCTGGCTCGAATCGATCTACGTCCGCAAGGAAGACCGGAGGAAAGGCATAGGAAAGATGCTGCTGCAGCATGCCGAGAGCATTGCGAAAGACTGCGACAATGATACGCTGTACTTCTATGTGCATCCGAACAACCATGAGATGCTGGACTTCCTGAAGAGCAACGGATATGACGTACTGAATCTGATCGAAGTCCGAAAAGCCTATCCCGAAGAGAAGTTACATAAGACTTACACGATAGAAGGCCACGAATACAGATATTAGAGGTAAAACAATGAAAAAAGAAGAATTCACTTACCGTTCCAACAATGATCTTGCGGATATCCGCGCTGTTGCCTATATTCCGGATGGCGAGATCAAAGCCATCCTGCAGATCGCTCATGGCATGGATGAATTTATCGACCGATACGATGACTTTGCCAGGTATCTCAACAGCAAAGGCATTCTGGTGGTCGGCAACGACCATCTGGGTCACGGAGGCTCTGTCAACAGTCCCGAGGAATGGGGCTATTTCGGCGATCATGGCAACCAGACGCTGCTCGAAGACATGCACAAGCTGACCGAGCTGACCAAAGAGAAATACCCGGATCCTCCGTATTTCCTTCTGGGGCACTCCATGGGTTCCTTCTATGCCAGGCAGTATATCACGACTTATGGCAAGGAACTGAAAGGTGCGATCATCATGGGCACAGGTTTCGAGCCATTGTATAAACTGAATGCCGCCAAAGCCTTGTGCCGGAGCATCGCTTTGGTCAAAGGCTGGAAACATCGTAGCGATTTCGTAAACAATATGGCGTTCGGTTCCTACAACAAGCGTTTCGAACCGGCGCGTACCAGGGCCGACTGGCTGACCAAAGACGAAACGATCGTCGACAAGTATCTCGCGGAACCGCGCTGCAACTTCATTTTTACTTTGAACGGCTACTACAACATGTTCGAGGGGATCGCCCGTCTGCACAACAAGGATCTTTTGAGGATCGTACCTAAAAACCTTCCGGTCCTGTTCGTATCCGGCGAAGAAGACCCGGTCGGAAGCTGCGGCAAGGAAGTTATCGCGGCTGCCAGATCACTGAAAGATGTCGGGGTCCAGGAAGTCGAAGTGAAACTCTATCCCGGTGACCGTCATGAGATCCTTAACGAACTGGATAAAGAAACGGTCTATCAGGATCTCTACGACTGGATCGTCGCACATATGTAAAACAAAAAGGCCTTGCGGCCTTTTCATTTCTTTGGCGTGCTCAACAGGACTTGAACCCGCAACCTTTTGAATCGGAATCAAATGCTCTATCCACTTGAGCTATGAGCACATCAGTCGGTGGAACCGAAACCGCCATGGCGTTCGGCAGCCGTTTCTTCTTCTTCCGCCGTTTCATATTTCAGGAAGACTCCCTGCACGAAACGGTCTCCCGCCTTCAGAAACAGATCCTTATCGCCGTCATTGATCAGTCCGGCGATGATATGTCCCTCGTTATCGGCATGGTAGTAATCGGAATCGATGATCCCCACCGTATTCAGCAGGCACAGATGATACTTGAAACCTAACGAAGAACGGGGATACAGCTGCAGGACATAGCCTTCTTCCATTTTGCAACGGATGCCGGTCGGAATACGGATGCTTTCATGAGCCTTTACCGTCAGATCGACAGGACAGCAGAAATCGTAGCCTGCGCTGCCTCTGGTGGCGCGACGGGGGATCCTGATCAGTTCATAACAGTCTTCCTGAAGATCCAGAAGTTCCTTCAGGTCATTCATAAACTGTTTCTCGCTGACTTTCTCAAACACCGCTACGCTCATGAACAAATTAAGTATAACAAACATCTTGCGAAAATTGAATAAGTGTGTTATATTTAATAAGCACAAATTGTGCTACTGAAGAAGTACTCAAGTGGTTGAAGAGGAGGCCCTGCTAAGGCCTTAGGTCGGGGTTCCCTGGCGCGAGGGTTCAAATCCCTCCTTCTTCGCCAGTAAAATGCAGATGTAGTTCAATGGTAGAACGCCACCTTGCCAAGGTGGACACGAGGGTTCAATTCCCTTCGTCTGCTCCATGGTGCGTTAGCGAAGTTGGTTAGCGTGCCTCCCTGTCACGGAGGATATCACGGGTTCGAGTCCCGTACGCACCGCCATCTTTAATGGAAAAGCCTTTAAATAAAGGCTTTTTTCTTTGGCCACTTTTTTTGTGATACGTTTGTGATACGCTAGAGCGTTTTTCTGTTGAATAATTTCTCATCCGCATCAGCGATTTTCTTCATGGCTTCAGGTGACATGTGCGTGTAAATGGAAGAGTTTATTTCGGCATCCTTTTGGCCGAGAGTAGTTGACCGGTCGTATACGGTAATGCCCTGATCCTTAAGATAGGTGTTGTAGAGATGTCTGAGCTGATGGTTTGTGTTCCATCTGAGATTTATCAGATCCAGAGCCTTTTGCTTATGGTTGTTCAGTGTCCTTTCGGCCATCGGTGAAAGTCCGTCCCCGGGCCTATGGAAGATGAACCAGTTCTCGCCATAATCCGGATGCCGTTTCTCCCTTTCCCGGATTCCGATCAGATAATCGTAGAGACTTTTGCCGATCACGATCTTGCGGTCGCTGCTTTCGTTTTTCGGCTCTCCGACTTCGAACTTCCGGTCCTCAGTCTTTCTGGTGATCGATTCATCGACGATCAGCATGTTTTCGAATCTCAGATCGTTGAACTTCAGAGCCAGGCATTCGCCCAACCTAAGGCCCTTATTGCCCATCACAAGGAAGATTCCATATGTCGGGCTGTATTTCCCATACAGCTTCTCCAACGCGTCCAGAAACGAATAATAATCAGCTACAGTCCAGATATTCTCTTCCTTCTCTCTTTTCTTCAGCTTCTCGTCGTGGGTGATCTTAAAGTATTTTACATTCTTCGTGATACCCTGCTTCACACCAAAATTCTCGATCGCAAAGAAGAGAAACTCCTTGAGCTGCTGAAGGATATCGTTCTTGGACTTCGTGGCATAGGTTTCCGGATCCTCGCTGCTGTCGCTGATCTTGAAGATCTCCGAATTCAGTCTGCTGCGGAATTCCAGGATGTCCAGATTGGTCAGCGACCTGACCGGCACATTTGGAAGATTGGGAATGATGACTTTGCGGAAATAATGGCAGGTCTTGTTGTAAGTCCCGTAACGCACCTGATCCTTATATATAAATAGGTATTTTTCTACCGCTTCCGGGATCGACCAGTCCTTTCTCGATTCCTTGGATCTTCTTAGATCCGGATCGGGTCTGCTTTCCATGCTGACCTTTCCGGCCTTGAGATCGTTCAGAAAGAAATAGGCATCAATGGAACTTGTAAATCCTCTCTTGATCCGGTTCTTGTATTTCACAAGATAGCGGACCTCGTTATTCCCGTTTTTTCGTTTTAACAGATACTGATCAATGCCGTAGACGTTTTTACCGTCAAGCACGATCATGATTCAGTTGTCAGTTTCCTCTCTTCCAACATCCGCTGATAGAAATAGTCTCTGTCCTTGCCTACCAGCTGCAGAACTACATCTGTAGGCACCTTGTTGCCGATCAGCATGATATTATTCTTCTTGCAGTAATCGATCGTCTCATTTCTGATCGTCGTAGCCTGGGGCTGTCCACAGTCCAGCAGCATCTCAATTCCTTTGATCACCAGGCTGTCGCTCAGACTCAGCGTATACTTATCCTTCCAGGATAATTTCTTTATCATATTAAACTCCTTTCCATTGCACTCTTTTGTCAGCTGTCTTTCAATATTCAGATGTCAAAGAACAACATAATGAGAACTATCATTTTATCTCTCTCATTATTATTCAAACGTATTATCGCACAACCTTTCAAAATTCTCAATAAT
>CADBPB010000008.1 GCA_902796525.1 uncultured Erysipelotrichaceae bacterium
AAAGGGATGATTTGGTATCATCCCTTTTCATATCTTCATTCTTTATCCGCAAATAATTCGTTTCCGATGGAAGCCAGCAGGATCAGGATCGCTCCGATCAGGCCTGTGATGCCGATCTTTTCATGCAGGATCAGCGCCCCGAACAGCAGGTTCAGCACCGGCTCGAGATAGCCCAGAACGGCGATGCTTTGGGCAGGCAGGACATCGATGGAAGAGAAATAGCAGATATAGGCGACGCCGGTATGCAGGAAACCGAGGATCAGCACAAGGACCGTCGACAGCGTATCGTTCTCTTTCGGGAAACCGGAATTGAAGATGACATACGGAAGGACGGTCAGTGCCGAAAACAGCAGCTGTATCAGGGTCTTTTCCAGCGCTTCGATCTCTTTCAGTTTGCGGTTGCACAGCACCAGAATCACGAAGCCTACGGCCGCCAGCGATCCGTATACGATGCAATGGATATCCGTCTGGATGTTTCCTTCAAAGAGTCCGATCAGAAAAGTCATGCCGAGAAAGGCGAGAACGATGCAGAAGATCTGCCTGATGTTGATGTGTTCCTTGTAGATCAGGGAAACGATCACGACCACGATGATCGGAGCCATATAGTTGCAAAGCGAAGAGATCGCGATGCCGTAACGGTAGCCGGCAAACAGGAAGACCCAGTTCAGTCCCAAAGCGATGCCGGAGAGCGCCAGCAGGGGAAGATTCCTTCGGATGGCGGAAAGATCGATCTTTTCTTTACGCAGAAAGAGCGCTCCCGCAATAAACAGGGATCCCAGAAGGCCTCTGCAGAGTACGACAAATTCGCTGGAATACGAAATGAAATGCAGGAACAGTCCGATCGTTCCATAGAGAAATAACGCAAACAGATAACGCAGGATGACTTTGTTTCCCATTGTCTCTACTATACACTTGCCGCGATAAAAAAGGGTAGATAATGACTCGAAAGAGAATTGTTCGATAAATGTCTCTCAATCATATAAAATGGAGACAGGGAGATCGGAATATAGGACCAATATGATGCAGTTCTATATTCGGTTATGATCGATAAAGGAAGCAGCGACTATGATAAAAAAGATATTACTGGGAGTATTGCTGGCAGGGGTGATCGTCTTTTCTTTCTTCTTTTTTAAAGATGTGTTCTTTCCTGTGATCCTGGATGAACCCGCCGTGATCATGCAGGAGGCCACTGAAACAGAGAACGATCCGAAAGAAGAAACGGTTCCGCAGAACACGACAGAAACGACGGTCGCGACCGAACAGAACGGGATCGAACTGACCGTGAATGATCCAAACGAAAACAGAACTTTATATCGGATGCTGGATTTCGACCGGCGTCTCATCTTGCAGGTAGGACAGCAGGATGAATATCTGTGCAGCATCTTCTGCCTGGCGTATGCCAGAGGGATCCTGGATGGCAAGACGGCGGATCCGTATGCCTACTATGACGGAGATGGAGCGGTCTGGCGCTGGGCGGATTTTGAGGATGTCGCTCTGTCCGATCCGCTGGAAAAAGTCTTGCAGAAAGCGTATGACGAGATCGATGCGGGAAGACCGGTGATCCTGTTTACCAGCGGGACTTATGCACATATTCCCGAACATGAAGAATACAGCCGGACGACAGGGGACCACTATGTCCTGCTGATCGGACACAGGATGGATGCCGATTACAGGAATCTGAAAGCATCGGACTTCTATGCGGCCGATCCGACCAGAGGCTACAGCGACAGCGAAGAAACGTTCATGCCATGGGTCGTCCTGACCGATGAAGCTCCGGCGCCGATCCGCAACGAATATGCGCTGTATGCGTCTACGGATCGGAACATGCATGTCCCGACATGCGTCGCTTATGCAGACAGCTGTACCTGGAATTCCGAACTGAAAAAAGAAATACTGCCCGATTATCAGGAACAGAACAGATAAGGAGATCTTATCGCAGCCATTATCTATAAGAAACGCAGGTATTCCGCCTGCGTTGTTTTTTAGTCGAGGATCTTCAGGGGTTCCCAGTTGAGATAATCTCCGGAAACCAGACGGTAGAGTCTGCCTTTGTAATTGCCCTGTATGCTGTCTTTGAAACGGTGCTGTCCATGGCAATGCGCATAGATCACCTGTTCGACGCGGTAGGCGGCAGCCAGGTCGGTAAAGATGCTTTCTTTCTCCATGACGTTGGTCGGGGGATAATGCAGAAACAGGATGATCTTCGTATATCCTGCAGACATTGCCGCATCCAGCGATTTCCTGAGGCGTTCCGCTTCCCGTCTGACCAGTTTATCGGCATGTTCCTTTTTACTGTCGTCGTAGCCGATGATCTGTCCCTTCCGGTCGACATAGTAAGGTCCTTCGAAAGCATAGCCCTTCGTTGCGACCAGCGCATAGTCTTCGAATATTTCGAATCCGTCCTGCAGGAAAGTCAGTTCCGGCCGGAAGCGGTCATTGAGTTTTCTTGTCTTCTTGGCATCCCAGAACATGTCATGGTTGCCTCTGGTCAGGATCTTCCGACCGGGAAGATGCCTGATGTATTCGAAATCCGCCTCGCATTCGGCAAGATTCCTGCCCCAGCTGTGATCGCCGACCAGAACCAAAGTATCCTCATCGGAAATGAGTTCCTTACAGTTTTCCATCAGTCTATCTTCATGGCCGATCCATACCGGATCGTTCAGCTGCGCTTCCGCTTTCAGTTCCGACTGGAAATGCAGATGCAGGTCGCCGATCGCATACAGGCCCATATCATTATTGTAGCAGTTTTGTTCCTTCGGCAGAGAAAGCAGACTGTTTTGTTCGCTATTGTGTTCGGTTATAATAATAAAAGAATTTGCGAGATAAGACATGCCATTAGAAATAAGCAGAAACGACATCCGAAATATCAGAGCCGATGCGATCGTCTGTCCGACAGACAATTCTTTTTCCGCTTCGGGCGGAACGGATCAGCTGATCCACGAGCTGGCAGGAAAACGTCTGGATGAACGCTGTGCAGAGATCGGCCATCTGGCGACAGGGAATGCCGTTGCCACGGAATCCTACGATTTCGGCAACTGCGCCTATATCATCCATACCTGCGGTCCGTACTATGAAGACGGCGAACATCAGGAGAAGGAACTGCTGGCTTCCTGTTACCGCAAGAGTCTGGAACTGGCCAGTGCCCTGAATCTGGAATCCATCGCTTTTCCGCTGATCTCGTCCGGAACTTTCGCCTTTCCCAAAGGCGAAGCCCTGAGGATCGCAACCGATACGATCACGGGTTTTCTGCTGGATCACGAGATGCAGATCTATCTTCTGGTCTACGGCAAGGAAGCTTTCGATACCGCAAGCAGGCTCTATACCGATATCCATGATTATCTGGAAGGCATGCTGGCTCCGGCGTATTTGAGCAATGCCATGGAGATGAGCGTGCCGTCATCCGCTTTGTACCATCCGAAGAAGAAAGCCAGGAAAACACAGTCGGCCGTGCCGAAAACAAAAAAAGAAACATCGATCATCTATCACGAAGAGAATCTGTCTTATAAAGAAGAAACGATGGAATCGATGGATCTGTGCGGCTTTGCTCCGGGCGTCCGTTTCGAACCGGATGAGTCTTTCTCGGAATGTCTGATCCGGATGATCGACGAACGCGGACTGACCGATCCCGAAGTCTATAAGAAGGCCAACATCGACCGCAAACATTTCAATCACATCAAGAACAACAGGGACTACCGTCCGAAAAAAGAGACGGCCGTCGCACTGGCCATCGGCATGCGGCTGGATCTGAAAGATACCAATACACTGCTGGAACGGGCCGGTTTTGTCTTAAGTCAAAGTTTCTGCTTCGATCTGATCATCCGATACTGCATCGAACAGAAGATCTATGACATCTACAAGATCAACGAGATTCTCTTCGAGAAGGATCAGAAAACACTAGGCTGTTAGAAATGTCGTCTGTCAGACGACCTTTTCTTTTTCCGCATCGGGTAAGATGACATCGTAGAGATACGAAGGAGGAAAAGAAAATGAAGAAAGATCTGACAGAACTGGTATTTATATTGGATCGCAGCGGTTCCATGCATGGATTGGAGGCTGATACGGTCGGGGGTTTCAATTCATTCATAGAGAAACAGAAAGATGTCGATGGCGAATGCCTGGTATCGACCGTCCTGTTCAACAGCCGCAGCGAAGTCCTCTATGACCGGATCCCCTTGAGAGAGATCCCGGAAATGACCAGGAAGGAATATGTGCCTTCCGGCAGTACGGCGCTGATCGATGCGATGGGAGATGCCATCCATCATATCCGCAATGTCCACAAGTACATCCGCAAGGAAGACGTGCCGGAACATACGATTTTCGTCATCATCACGGATGGACAGGAAAACGATTCGCATCGCTATTCTTCGGATGAAGTCAAGAAAATGGTTTCCCAACAGAAGGAAAAGGATTGGGAGTTTCTGTTCCTGGGAGCCAATATCGATGCCGTAGAGACGGCAAAACATTATGGGATCTCAGCTGACAGGGCAACCAATTATGTCTGCGATGCGCAGGGAACGGAAGTCAACTACAAATCGCTCAGCAAAGCTGTCGGCAAGTTCCGTAAAGCGGGAGTCATCCAGGAAGACTGGGATGCGGAGATCTGTGCGGACTACGAAGCGCGGAAATAATCACTCTCTCCTGAAAAAAGCTCCGGATCGTTCCGGAGCTTTTTCATGCATTATTTCTGTTTTTTCTTTGGCTTATACAGAAGCAGACACAAAAGATCCAGGACTGCCATGACGATCATGATGATGCCCAGGATGTAGACAAAATCGTTTTTCCCTGCATAATTCATGGTAAGATCGCCTGCCAGTATCTCCAGCAGCATCACAAAGAACAGAAGGCCTTTGCTGGAAAAGATGATCCCGAACATGCAGTTGATGAGATTGATGCCGGGAACGATATAGATGCACAGCCGCAGCAAAGTTGCCGTCGCATCCGTTTTGGCCAGTATCCTCATGATGACCGGGTCCGTCTCGAAATGATAGGCAAACGCAAAATAGGCGATCACCGCCATGAACAGCTGCAGGATCGAGATGTAGCCGATCGTCTTCTTGCTCATACTGCTATTGTATGGCTTGTCAGGTATTTTTGCAAAGCTTCTTTATCGTTCTTCAGTTCCTGCCGATGGACCAGGTCGGTCAGCGTTTTCTTGACAAGCCCGATTTCCTTGTTTCTGTAGCCGTAGCTGGCGATTGTATCGCCATCGATCTGAAGCTGGTCCAAAATGATCATATATTCTTTCAGTTTTTCATACCGTTCCCGCAGATCCGCATGATGATATTCCATCAGGAAAGCCAGGCATTCGTTCTGATACGGATTGGACAATGTCCTGACAAAAGCATCGTCATTGCCGATATCGGCTTTCGTCGCTTCGATCAGCGTCCTGACCAGGGCGATCTCTTCTGCGGAATACTTCAGTTTTTTCAAATCGTTGTCTTCGTTGTCTTTCAGAAGATAGGCCAAAGCGAACAGCGGCTGCGAGAAATCGTTCCGTTTCCGGGCGATTGGTCTGATTTTCATGAAGGTATCGAACACATCCAGGTATTCGTTGATGATACGGAAGGCTTCAGGGGAAGCCAGGATCTGCAGCAGTTCCGCCCGTTTCCTTTCGCTGGAAACATGTTTCAGAAGATCTTTGCATTCATGGATGGCTTTCGCGGTCTTTTCTTCGATCTGAAAGTCCAGTTTCGCCGCGAAGCGCAGCGCCCGCAGGATGCGCAAGGCATCTTCTTCAAAACGCTCGTACGGATCTCCGACCGTTCGGATCAGCTTGTTATGCAGATCGTCCATGCCTTTGAAGAGATCGATGACTTTGCCTTCGTGATCCAGGCACATGGCATTGACCGTGAAATCGCGGCGTTTGAGATCTTCCTTGAGATCCGCCGTAAACGAAACAGTATCCGGATGACGGTGGTCATGATAGTCGGATTCGAAACGGTACGGGGTAACATCGATCTTTTCTTCGCCGATCAGGATCGTCACCGTGCCATGTTTCTTGCCGACATCATAAAAACGGTAATCCCTGAAGATCTCTTTGATGGCATCGGGATCGGCCGAAGTCGTGACATCATAGTCGTCGCTTTCAATGCCCAGAAGATGGTTTCTGACCGCTCCTCCTACCAGATAGGCGTCCTGTCCATGACTGATCAGTTCATTCAGAACGGTGTATACCGCATTCGATAACTGCATATATTTATTATATCTTTTTTACTTTTTTGAATGATAGTGATAGAATAGTAACGTTTAACAAGAAAGAGAGAAAAGATGAAAGAAGTTTTTGAGTATGATTTCTATGGTCGTAAGTTACGCATCGAGACTGGCGAAATCGCGAAACAGGCCGGAGGGTCTGTACTGGTAAGGTATGGTGACACGGTCACATTGTCTACTGCTTGTGCATCCAATGTTGCCAAAGATACCGATTTCTTTCCGCTGACCGTTTCTTTTGAAGAGAAACTGTATTCGGCAGGAAAGATTCCGGGAAGTTTTTTGAGAAGAGAAGGCCGTCCTTCCGAACACGCCACATTAACGGCGCGTCTGATCGACAGGCCGATCCGTCCTTTGTTTGCGGAAGGCTTCCGTAACGAGGTCCAGGTCGTCAATACCGTACTGTCTACGGATACCGACTGCTCGCCGGAAATGAGCGCGATGCTGGGTGCGAGCCTGGCGCTGTGCATTTCGAACATTCCGTTCGACGGTCCGATCGCCGGCGTGAAGGTCGCTTATGTGGATGGCCAGTTCGTGGTCAATCCTTCCAGCGAACAGGCAAGCCGTTCCGCGATCGATCTGACGGTCGCCGGTACGAAAGAAGCCCTGAACATGGTCGAAGCAGGTGCACATGAGGTCAGTGAAGAACTGATGCTGGATGCGCTGATGTTCGGTCATGAGAAAGTAAGAGAACTCTGCGAGATCGAGGAACAGATCATTGCCAAAGTCGGCAAAGAAAAGATGGAAGTCGTTCTTTACGAGATCGCCGATGAAGTGAAGGATTATATCAATGCCAATGGCAAGGAAAGACTGGAAGCGGCCGTTTCCATCCATGACAAGCTGGAATCCTACGCTGCCCAGGAAGGCATCACGCAGGAAATGAAGGATCATTTCGCCGAAGATGAGACGCACAGCGAGAAAGAACGCGATCTGTTTGTGAAACAGGCAGGCGAATACTGCACGGAAATCATCGCGAACGAAGTCAGAAGACTGATTTCCGATGAAAAGATCCGTCCGGATGGAAGAGCGCTGGATGAGATCCGTCCATTGGATTCCCAGGTCGATCTGCTGCCGCGTGTCCATGGTTCTGCCATGTTCACAAGAGGACAGACGCAGGTGCTCTCTGTCACGACATTAGGTCCTTTAGGCGAGAATCAGATCGTCGATGACCTCACGGAAATCGAAGAGAAACGATTCATGCATCAGTACAACTTCCCGCCATACTGTGTCGGTGAAGTTGGCAGAATGGGTTCACCGGGCCGCCGCGAGATCGGTCATGGCGCCTTAGGCGAAAGAGCTCTGCTGCAGGTCATGCCGAGCGAAGAAGAATTCCCGTATGCGATAAGAACGGTTGCTGAAGTGCTGGAATCCAACGGTTCCAGTTCCCAGGCTTCGATCTGTGCAGGATCGATGTCGCTGATGGCGGCAGGCGTTCCGATCAAGGCTCCGGTTGCCGGCGTGGCGATGGGTCTGATCACGACAGGCGACAACTACTCCATCCTGACGGATATCCAGGGTATGGAAGACCACTATGGCGATATGGATTTCAAAGTCGCCGGAACCAGAGAAGGCATTACTGCTTTACAGATGGATATCAAGTGCAAGGGCATCACCAGAGAAGTCTTCAAGGAAGCTCTGGCGCAGGCGCACAAAGGCCGCATGGAGATCCTGGACAACATGGAAACTGCAATTGCCGCTCCGCGTCCGGAAGTCAGCAAATATGCTCCGAAGATGGTCACGTTCTACATTCCTACCGACAAGATCAGAGAAGTCATCGGTACCGGCGGCAAGACGATCAATGAGATCATTGCCAACTGCGATAATGTCAAGATCGATATCGAAGATGACGGCAAGGTTGTGATCTATCATTCCGACAAGGAAGCCATTGACAAGGCGAAAGCGATCATCGACGAGATCTGCAAAGAAGCGAAAGTCGGCGAGATCTATGATGCCAAAGTCGTCAAACTGGAAAAATTCGGCGCATTCGTCGAACTGTTCAAAGGCCAGGATGCGTTGCTTCATGTCTCCAAGATCGCTCATGAAAGAGTCAACAAGCCGGAGGATGTCCTGAAACTTGGCGATATCGTCAGAGTCAAGGTCATCGAAGTCGATGAAAAGGGCAAGGTCAACGTCTCTGCCAAGGATCTGCTTCCGAAACCGGAAAAGTCTCAGAACAGGAAGGAAAAGGAAGAACCGAAGAAAGAGAACGAAAGCCATGGCGGCGAAGTCAGAGTCTTCGGCAAGAAATAAATCTAACTTTTGAACGAAATGGTCCCGGATCGAGCGGGACCATTTTTCTATCCGAAACAGTGCTAAAATGACAGTAAGAGATCCTTACAGAAAGGAAACAGCATGAGTAAAGACATCTTCCGCAATATGATCGCATACGAGATCTATCCGACTTCCTTTTCCGACAGCAATCATGACGGCATAGGCGATCTGAAAGGAATCATATCAAAACTGGACTATATCCGGGGAATGGGCTTCAATGCAATCTGGCTGAATCCCTTCTACCGTTCGCCTTTCAAAGACGGAGGTTATGATGTCGAAGATTTCTTTGATGTGGACCCCCGTTTCGGGACTATGGATGATTTCAGGGAAATGGTGAAGCAGGCGCATGCGAAGGAGATAAGAATCATCGTCGATCTGGTCGCCGGCCATGCCTCTTTCCGGAATCCGGATTTCCTTGAAAGCGCACAAGCGGAACGGAACGAAAAGAGCGATCTGTTCATCTGGAACGATAACCCCTGGGAGAAAGGAAACGGTCTGATTTCAGGCATGTTCGACCGGCATGGCTGCTACATGGTGAATTTCTTTGCCCATCAGCCGGCATTCAATTACGGTTTCAAGAAAATCGAAGAACCTTCCTGGCAGATGTCCTACAAAGACAGAAGAACCTTCCTGGCCAGGGAATACATGCTCAAGGTGATGAGATACTGGCTGAACGAAGGCGCCTACGGCTTCTGCGTCGATATGGCTGATTCTTTAGTCAAGAATGATGAAGATAAATCCGCGACCATCGAAGTATGGAAATGGATGTTTCAAAAGATACGGAGAGACTATCCCGAAGCGTTCTTCGTAAGCGAGTGGTCGCATCCGGAACGGGCGTTCAAAGCGGGATTCGATGCGGATTTCGTGCTGGATCACTGGGATAATTTCTACCATCGCTTCTTCCGCAGCAACAAAAATACCCGAGGGACTGCCGTGATCCGCGGAAACAACGATGTGGCATTCACGCTGAACGATATGAAAGAACGCTTTGCACAGGCTGAGAAAGCAAAGAGCTATCTGGCACTGATCAGCGGCAATCACGATACCTGGCGTATCGCCAATTATCTGGATCATGAAGAGCTGAAAGTATTCTATATGATGCTGTTCTGCCTGCCGGGGATCCCTTTCGTCCTGTATGGCGACGAGATCGGCATGAAGACCTCCCATATCCCGTCAAAGGATGGCGGCTATCAGCGGACAGGGACCCGTATCCCGATGATCTGGGACGACAGGGAGCCGAATCACGGTTTTACGAAAGGGAAGGAGCCTTATCTGCCTTTTAATACGGAGAATACGCTTTCCGTGAAGCGGGCGATGAAAGAGGAAAACTCTCTATACCATTTCATCTGCCAACTGATTTCTTTACGGAGAACGGTAAAAGACCTGACAGATCCGCATGTCGGGATCAAAGAAGAAAACAGGGTATTCCATTTTGAAAGAGGACGGTATGAGCTGATTGTCAATATGTCCAGAAAAGCATATTCCTTTGAAGGAGATAAAATCATATCTTCGAGGGAATTCACGGGAAAGCTTCCTTCAGGCTGTGCGGTGCTGATCGAAACAGAATAAGGACTGACGGCTAGCGACTTATCATTTGCAAAATAGAAAGAGACAACGGGATTTATGAAGCCAGCAAAGAAGATAACGGTCTTTCTTATCCTGTCGCTGATGATTGCGGCATTTTTCGGATACAGAGAATACAGTGATCCGTTCAGCAGGATCAAAAGAACGGGAGTCATCAGAGTCGGCATGACCGGGGATTATATCCCGATGTCGTTTCTGAACGAAGGTACAGGAACCTATGAAGGTTTCGATGTGGAGCTTGCGGAAATCATCGCGAATGAACTTGGCGTGAAAATCGAATATGTTCCAACAACGTGGCCGACCCTGATGGAAGATACGCTGAATCACAGATTCGACATGGCGATCTGCGGCATCACGATCACCGATGACAGAAAGGAAAAAGCTCTGATGTCCGAAGGTTATCTGGCCAACGGAAAAACCATTCTGATCAGGAAGGAAGATATCGGCAGATACAAGACGCTGGAAGATATCAACCGCAAAGAAGTCACGGTCATGGAGAACCCGGGCGGGACCAACGAAAGATTCGCGAAGGAAAAGCTTCCGGAAGCCACGCTGGTCATTCATGAGAAGAATGCGGAAATCCCTCATCTGATCGCAGAAGGAGAAGCGGATGTGATGATCACCGAAATCGCGGAAGCGGGATATTATGTGCAGATGGATGACCGGCTTGCGGCGCCGCTGATCCATGAACCGTTTACGCATGGGGAAATGGGCGTCCTGATGCCGAAAGGGTATGAGAAACTGCTGCATCATGTCAATGCGATCATTGCAAGAGAAAAAGACAGCGGACTGATCGGAATGCTGGCGGAAAAGTATATCTATCATTAACAGAATCGGGGATTCGATACCCGATTAAAAGAAAAGGATTGCTGAGCAATCCTTTTTCTGTTGATTTGGTTTTACAGGCTAATCAGGCATATCTTCGAAGGCTTCGAGGCCTTTCTTGGCATCCGCTTTCTGGTCGCCGTGTTTCACCTGCGTCATCGTGACGAAGGACAGGAGCACGAAAATCGCGGAATAGATGAACAGTACCTTGTAGGAAATCAGCCGCATCAGCGTGCCCGCAAACATCGGCGTGACGATCTGAGCAGCCATGGAAGCAGTGTAATAGTAGCCTGTGAACTTGCCGATATCGGAACCCTTGCACATCTCGACGACCATCGGCAGGGAGTTGACGTTGATGGCTGCCCAGGCAAGACCGACCAGCGCGAAGCTGATAAACATGATCACGTTGATATTCTTAAAGATGCTGGTAAGTACGAAACCGGCAAAAAACATCGCTGCCAGCAGGAGGATGCCCATCATGATGGTTTTCTTTCTGCCGATCCTGGAAGCCAGGTTGCCGATCGGTATGTAGGAAACGATGGCGCCGGCGGTCGCGATCAGAAGACAGGTACTTGCGCCGCCGAGACCCTGGCCCATGACGACGGACACATAAGTCGTGAACCAGGTCGTCACAGCATTGTAGCCGATGAACCACAGCGCGATCGAAGCAAGCAGGAAACCCAGGGATCTCTTGACATCCTGAGGGAGCCGCTCATTGCCTGATCCGTCGTCTTCCGCCAGATTCCACTCGGGATGCTGTTTTTCGAGTTCCTTGTTTTCTTCCACGAGTTTCGGTTCCTTGATCATCAGGAACAGGATCCCTACTGACACGAACATGATCGCCGATACCGCGATGAACAGGATCTGATAGTTGATGTGCGCCAGACCTTGGGTCTTGGAATTTGGATATAATACAGCCGCGATCGCCAGATAGATGATGCCGCCGACCGCACCCATCAGGTTGATGATCGCATTGGCTTTCGATCGTAAAGGTTTCGGCGTCACATCGGGCATCAGAGCGACGGCAGGGGAACGGTAGGTCCCCATCGCGATCAGCAGCAGACCCAGCACGATGACGAAGGATACGACCTTCAGATTGCTGCCGGCAGCGTAATAGGAATTATCCAGGATAGGCAGGACATTCATCAGTATCACTGCACAGCCCGTACCGAAGAGGATGAAAGGCATTCTCTTGCCGATTTTCGTATCAACCTTATCCGACAGGGAGCCAAACAGCGGAAGCAATGCCAGAGCCAGCACGTTGTCGGCGGCCATGATCGCTCCGGTATAGGTCTCGTTCAGATGAAAGGTATTGGTCAGGATCAGCGGAATGACGTTGTCATACATCTGCCAGAAGGCGCAGATGGATAGGAATGCCAGTCCGACGATAAACGTACGTTTGTAATTGAGTTTCATATTGCATCCTTTCTTCTATCAGGATCTTGCGATCTGTCTCGCATCCTGTTTCGTGAAGTCCATGTCATGCATCTCATAGACTTCCGGGAGCATTCTTGCGGCGGAAGCATCGATAAGGCCGTCCGCAGCGTCTCCTTCAGATAGTTTAATCATATCAGCGAAACGATGCGGATGTAAATCGAAGGAAAGGAGATATCTGTCTGTTTTGAACGCTAAGATAACAGGCCGCAACCGTAGGCAAGCTGTTTTATAATGAAAATGTATAGTAAAAAGTATATGAAAGGCAAAAGAATATGAGCATAACAGTCAATATCTACTATCATGGAGAAAACGGCGCGGCACGCAGATTCGCCGAAGAGATGGAATCCTCCGGTACGGCGGATACGATCCGTGCCGAAAACGGAAATCTGCGTTACGAGTATTTCATCCCGATGAACGATCCGGAAACGATCCTGCTGATCGACAGCTGGAAAGACCAGGCTTCCATCGATTTCCATCACGCTTCTCCCATGATGGCAACGATTGCCGAACTCAGAGAGAAATATGATCTTCATATGAAGGTCGACCGTTTCATCAGCGATGATACGGAATCGGACGAATCGTTTGTAAGAAAATAAGAACCGCTTCAATGATACAAGGAGAGGAAACCATGACGTTTGAAACCCTGAACTGGACAAGAGAACCTGAACGGTATGTGATCGAGCCGGACCGGATCGAGATCACCACTATGCCGCATACCGATCTGTGGCAGCGCACATATTATCATTTCCGCAACGATAATGCCCCGGCGCTTCAGATGGAAACGGAAGAAAAGTATTTCTCGTTTATCGTGAAGACGGATTTTACCGAAAGCCATCACCGTTTCGATCAGTGCGGCATCGTCATGTATCTTGATTCCGAAAACTGGCTGAAAGCTTCCGTGGAATATGAGAACGGATCTTTCCAGCATCTGGGGTCAGTCGTCACAAATCACGGATATTCCGACTGGGCGACTGTCGCGATCCCGGCGGATATCAGGACCATGTGGTACCGTTTGAGCCGCAGAGAGGACGACTATCGTATCGAATGCTCCCGGGACGGAACAGAATTCACGCAGATGAGGGTCTGCCATATGTGGGAAGGCGCCGGTAAGATCCGTTTCGGTATCTATGCCTGCAGTCCCGAGGACTCCAGTTTCAAAGCCATATTTACCGATATGCGGATCACGGAATGCGCATGGAAAGCGCATGACGGTCAGCAGCCCGACTGACAGATCGAGTTTTGAAGAGACCGAAAACGATCTGAATCCGCCGGACGGGAAGAAGACGATTCTCAGGATAGATGAAAAAGAACTCAGACAGTCTGAGTTCTTATATTATTACGATATCCGAAAACTTGAACGTATGCTTCGACTTTGATCGATCTTACAATGCGTGTTCCATTTCCTTCAATATATCGGCAACTCCGTTCGCGACTTCTCTGATCGTGTCCTCTTCAAACGGATTCTTCAGACCGGCTTCTTTCAGCAGATCGAAGTAGCCAAGAGAACCGCCAAGCGAGCACAGTTTCATATAATCGCTCCAGGCGCCTTCTCTGTCCTTGCGCATCCTGAGGTAGAACTGCAAAGCGCAGATCATAGCCAAAGCGTAGTCGACATAATAGAACGGATACATGAAGATATGCTGTTTCTGCATCCAGAAACCGCCGTTGTTCAGGAACTCGTTGTCTCCGTAGCTGCGCCAAGGCATGAATTTTCCTTCGATGTCTTTCCAGATCGCACGCAGTTTCTGTGCCGAAGGCTGGTCGCCTTCAAAGACCCGGTGCTGGAATTCGTCGACACTTACCAGATAGGTGATATTGGCAAGGCTGTCCGCCAGGTGCTCGTAGACATAGCGGTTGCCTTGACCTTCCGGATAGAAAAGCGGATACCACGGTTCCGTGAAGAATTCCATGGACATGGAATGGATCTCGTTGATTTCCGAAGTGGAATGGGTGTATTCCGTCAGAACCTGTTTCCTGTTGGCGATATAGGATTCGAAAGCATGTCCTGCTTCATGAGTCAGCACTTCCGTATCGGCGCTGGTCTTGTTGAAATTGGAGAAAATGAACGGCGCTTTGTACTTCGGCAGTCCGCTGCAGTATCCGCCCAGACGCTTGTTCGGCCTGGTTTCCAGATCGAACAGATCGTGTTCGACCATGAAATCGAAGAATTCGCCGGTTTCTTTGGAAAGTTCGTGATACATGACGGAAGCCGCCTGGATCATGCCGGCGGTATCCTTGTCCGGGGTGGAATTGCCGTCCGGGAAGAACAGCTGCTCGTCATAGTATTCCAGCTTGTCAAGACCGAGCCTCTGTCTCTGCAGTTCGTGGATCTGCTCGGCTACCGGCACGATATAAGCCGCAACAGCCTTGCGGAAGCGTTCGATGTCGGCCGGTACATAGTCGAAACGGTGACGGGAAAGATAGGCGAAACCGATGTAATCGTCAAAGCCGAGCTTTTCTGCGATCGTCCGGCGTACGGCACACAATCTGGCATAGACGTCGTCCAGCTGATCGGATACAGATTCGTATAACGCCGCCCAGCTTTCCAGGGCTTCTTTTCTTTCGACACGATCGGTCGACAGCATATGCTTCAGCAGACCGTAGAAGTTGCATTCCTTGCCTCTGAAATCCGTTTTGCATGAAGCTGCGATCTTGGAGTACTCATTGACCAAGGCGGCCTCTTCGATCCGTTCTTCGATGATCTCGCTGCTGTTGGTACGGATATCCGCATCCAGCAGTTTGAACAGCTGATCCCCGAATTCGTTTTCAAAGTCCTTTCTGAACCTGGAAGAAGCCAGCGCTTCATTGAACTCTTTCATCACGACCGCAAGCTTTGGCGAGACCGTATTCAGATAGCGGATCTCTTCGTCATAGAAAGGATCGGCCATATCGACGTCATGCCTGATATGAGCGATCGACGCCATCGTCCTGAATTCATTGCCTATCGTCTGTTTTCTTAATAAAGCCTTCCTGGCCGTTTCATAATCGGCGGCTTCATTGAATTCTTTCAATGCCGCGTAAATGTCTCTTTCCGTTTCTTCAAAAGAAGGACGGATGTATTCCAGGTCTTTGAACTTTTCCATTCTGGTGCCTCCTGTCTTGTTGGCATTATTATGACACAACTGTGAGGAAACAAAAAAAGAAATGCCTGCAGACATGAGAGAAAGGCCTGGAAAAGAATCTGACAGGAATTATCGGATTTCTTATCTTATAATAGAGATATGCGAATGCGTAAGAAGAAGTGGGTCGCGCCATTTCTGGAAAACGAAAACAGGTATCTGATCGAAGGGCATTACACTCATGACGGCGATCTTCCTTTATATGTGGAGATCGGCATGGGCATGGGCGATTTCATCACGGAGTCCGCTTCGATGCATCCCGGGATCTTCTATGTCGGGCTGGAAAAAGAAGAAACTTGCGTGGCAAGAGCGATCAGGAAAGCGATGAACCTCGATCTGCAGAATTTCAAGGTCTTTCTGGCCGATGCCGGAAACATCGAAGAGTGTTTCGATCCCGCTTCCATCGATGTGATCTATCTGCATTTCTCCGATCCCTGGCCCAAGAAGCGCAACCACAAGCGCAGACTTACCTATCCGCCTTTTCTAAGCCGCTACGCGAAGATATTGAAAGATAAGGGGATTCTTATCCTCAAAACCGATAACGAAGCGTTCTTCGACGATTCCCTGCTGTATTTTGAATCCTCTGATTTCAGCTTGCTGGAAACCGACCGGAACTATTACGTCGAAGGCGAACCCATGACTGCCTACCAGGCGAAATTCGTCAGCGAAGGCAAACCGATATACTATGCGAAATACATCCTGAATAAGGTATAATGATTAATGTTATGAAAATGATAAAAAAGCTAACGGTCGTCCTGATGATCCTGCTGATGACGTCCTGTTCCAGCGTCAAGCGCTATACGGCATATACGATCTATCCGATCGGCTATCTTTTGAACAGGATCGGCGGAAACCGGATCGAACCGATCTCCATCCAGACCCGTTCTCTGGTCCAGACGGCAAATATCGTCGAGGACTATGCCGAGATCCTGGAAAACTCTTCGGTCCTGTTCCATATCGGCGATCTGGAGCCTTACATGGATCTATATGAAGACAGGATCAAAGAATTGGGCATCGATCTGAATGCCGGCGATCTTTCGGTACTGAACTGTCTCTATGAATACAAACGCTATACGCCGATCATCGTCGATGGCAAGGCGACGTATATCGAAGGCCCATATTACGAGGGCGATGTCTTCGACGAGATCGACACCTATGATCTGGATCCCTATATCTGGCTATCTCCGGGTGCGATGTACTGCATGGCCAAAGACGTCTATGAGTATCTTTCCGCCAACTACGTGGAGCAGTCTGCCTATTTCGAAGAAAACTACAAGGCTCTGGCCGATGAACTGATCGCCCTGGATGCGTCCTATCAGGCCCTGGCGACCAGACTGGTCAAGGAAAACAAAACGATCCGATTCGTGGCCATGACCGGATCCTTCGGCTGCTGGCAGAAGGACTTCGGTTTTCAGACCTATCCGCTGTCTCTGTCCAGATACGGTGTCGTACCGAATCAGGAACAGCTTGAGATCATCA
>CADBPB010000009.1 GCA_902796525.1 uncultured Erysipelotrichaceae bacterium
ACCGGATCGCAGGGCGAAGCGCTGGCTGCCTTGAGCAGGATCGCCAACGGTTCCCACAAATATGTCAAAGTCATCCCGGGCGATACGGTCGTCTTTTCTTCCAACGCCATCCCGGGCAACGCGATCAACGTCGGCGGCATCGTCAATCAGCTGATGCGCAATGGGGCGAGAGTCCTGGAGAACAGCGCGCTGACCTCTCTGCATACCACAGGCCATGCCTCCCAGGAGGAACAGAAGCTGATGCTGCAGCTGATCAAGCCGAAATACTTCATGCCGATGCACGGAGAATACAAGATGCTGAAGCTCCATGCCCAGTCGGCCATGGAAACCGGCGTTCCGAAAGAAAACTGCTTCATCTGCGCCAACGGGGATGCCCTGGTCCTGCATCAGGGCGAAGTCTACCGTTCCAATACCAGGATACAGACCGACGCTATCTACGTAGATGGCAACGATATCTCCGGATTGTCTACATCCGTAATCAAAGACCGGAAGATCCTTGCCGATAACGGACTGGTCGCAGTCATCGTCTGCATCGACTCCCGCAGCAACAAGATCCTTTGCCGTCCGGGCATCGTCTCGAGAGGTTTCGTCTATCTCAAGGAATCGCAGACCCTGATCAAAGAGGCCGAAGTCCTGACATACGAAGCGTTGCGCAACGCGATGAAACAGAAGGTCACCTTCGGCGATCTGAAGAACTGCATCAAGAATACGCTGGAACCCTTCCTCTATGAAAAGACCCGGAGAAATCCGATCGTGATACCGGTCATACTGAATCATGTGGATGCATTAAAAAAGGAGAACTGAGTTCTCCTTTTTAAGTCGTACAGATCGTTTACACCAGCCTGTCAAACAAGCGATAAAGTTCTTTTCTCGATGAGCGAGGCAGCGAAATGCATTCTTCGATCGGCATCGAAACGATCTCGTTGTTCCGGATGCCTACGCATTCTCCGCCCTTGCCTTCGATCAGAAGCTCCACGGCTCTCGCCCCCATTCTGGATGCCAGTACCCTGTCGGTCGGCGTCGGCGAACCGCCTCTCTGGATATGGCCAAGGATGGTCGCCCTGCCCGCAAAACCGGTCGCTTTGGAAATCTTGTCTGCCAGATTCTGCACATCGCAGATCTTTTCGGAAACGATGACGATCGCGTGCGATTTGCCCAGTTTTTCCAGATATTTCAGTTTCTCCAGGATCGCTTCCTCGTCGTAGCCCGTTTCCGGCGTGATCACGACTTCCGCGCCGCAGGAAATGCCTGAATAGATCGCCAGATCACCGCAATGGTTGCCCATGACTTCGACGACCGAACAGCGGTGATGCGAATTGGAAGTATCTCTCAGCTTGTCCACGCATTCCACGATCGTATTCAAAGCCGTATCGAAACCGATCGTAAAGTCGGTCCCTTCGATATCGTTATCGATCGTGCCGGGCAATCCAATACAGTTGATGCCATGCTTCGTCAGAGAAGCCGCGCCTCGGTATGTGCCATCCCCGCCGATGACGACGACCGCATCCACGTTGTTTTCTTTCAGCTTTTCTACGCCTTTCATCAGAACAGCTTCTTCCTTGAATTCCGGCAGTCTGGCGCTTCCCAGGATCGTACCGCCTGTTGAAATCGTCTCTGAGACCGAACTTCTCTTGAAAGGAAGATACAGGCCTTCGACCAGCCCCTTGTAGCCATCCCTGATGCCGACGACTTCGATCCCGCTCATCAGCGCCGTTCTTGTGACCGCCCGGATCGCGGCGTTCATCCCCGGCGAGTCTCCGCCCGAGGTCAATACACCAATTTTCTTTATCATACCTGTGTTCTCCTTCTCATGTTGTCACCTGTCAGGACAAAATCATCCGCCAGGATATCGATCCTCTCCAGCAGGCGTCTCGCTTTCATCAGGTTGGACTTTTCTTTACGGTCGTACTGATAATGCTTCAGCAGTTCTTCCTTGCTCAGATTGGACGTAAAGACCGTCAGAAGATCGTTCTCCAAACGGTACTCCAGAATGCCCAGCAGCACATCGTCCCGGATGAATTCCGATACGCTTTCCGATCCGATGTCGTCCAGAAAGAGATAGTCCGCCCTTTTCAAGGCGCTGATGCTCTTCTGAGCGAGATCGGGATTGTTATAGACGTTGTTACGGATATCGTAGAAAAAGTCTGCGACTTTCACGAATGCCACCTTTTCCCCGTTTCTGACCAGGGAATTCGCCAAAGCGATACACAGATAGGTCTTGCCTACCCCCAGATCGCCATAGATGTACAGACCTTTGCGGCTCTTTTTCAGAAGGATCGCCGCCAGCAGCGCATAGAGTTTCTCCTGCTTCTGCGTATAACGGACATTGTTCATATCGAGATCCAGCAGCTGTGTCGGAATATCGCAGTACAGATACCGGCTCTTCAGGTCCGTTTTTTCTTCGACCTTCCGCGCATACGGACAGTATTCGACCTCTTCCATGAGGATATCGTCATAAGTAAAAGCCAGCCTCTGCCCTTTCGACGGCTGTGCACAGTATTCCAATCCCCGGCAGTTCCGGCAGATCTTGCGCGATTCCAGCACTCTTAAGAAACTGTTGTAATGATCGCTGAGGTAGCCGTCCGAAAAGCCGTATCTTTCGATAAGTTCACGCAGGTAAAGATCTTCTTTTATTGTTCCGATCTCTTTGGTCATTTCTTCCCCATCATCCTCAGTATTTCATCCAGTTCATCGGTACTGATCTCCGTATTGTTCTCTTCCGTATAGACAGGAGGCTGTTCTTCTTCTTTTACGCCATGACGTCTTTCACTTAAACGATCCAGTGCCTTATTCGGATCGTTCACATCGTTGCGATGGAAATCCGCGGCGATCGGATAGATATAGTTCTCTAAAAGACGGTTGTTGCAGGTTTTCAGCGCATGATGGACCAGCACGTTGATGACGCTTTTATTGAGGTGGTACTTGAATGCCAGATTGTATAAGAGTTTCTTGTCGTATTCCGTGACCTCCTTGCCATTCTGCAGATTCATCAGATAGGTCTGGCAGTCCACGTCATATTCATCTTCCTTGACCCTCTGGAAATCGGCCCGGGAGTTCATGCACAGGTTTCGCAGTTCATTGAGGTTGAATTCTTCCTTGCTGCGGTTGACGGCGGTCGCCACATAGGAACGCATCTTGTCATAGCTGATGCCATAGAGATCAGCCAGAGTGGCGATCGTGCGCAGCACTTCGTCCGTACGGTAGCGCATCGGAAACATCAGCGAAGAGATGTCCTTCAGGAAGACGTTGATATCAAACAGGGTGTTGTAGTTGTAACGGATAGGATTGCTGTTATTCAGATAGGATTCATCGCTCATCGACCATCTGCTCAGATCGTTGGCTGACAGGACCTTGCTGATGTCCTCGTAGCCATAGTAGCTGTCAAGACTTTTCATCGTCGAAAGGATGCTGCGGTAATAGTTGCCGGAAGTCTTTATGATGAATTCCCTTACCAGAATGTCGTCTTTGATGAATTCGCGCATCTTCATCGGTTCATTGAAAATCAGGACATAGCGGTCTTCCTGTTTCAGCGTCTTGACAAGCCGGTACATGTTCAGCAGTTCCAGATCTCTTTCAAAGATATCGATGGAGATATTCAATGAAGCAAGCACATCGCTGATCTCTTCGAAAGACAGCTGCGAACCTTTCAGAACGAAGTATTCATACAGGACCAGCGCATCGTTGCCGATCAGGGGCGCATAGAAAAAGACCAGAGAACGCAGATGTTCGCTGGATAACTCGCAACGGATATCGGTCTTATATCTTTCTTTTCCTAGCATCGGACCTCTTTCAGCCATTCCTCGAGGGAATCGTGCAGCTGCTGCAAACTACCATTATTATATATGATTTTATCGGCTCTTTTCTTTTTTTCTGAGACAGGCATCTGCTTTTTCAGACGGCGCAGCGATTCGGACCTGCTCATGCCGCGATCCTTCAGACGCTCCAGAAGGATCTTCCGGTCGGTAACCACCAGCAGGTTCTGATCGAAATAGCGGTCCCACTTCGCTTCAAACAGCAGCGGCACTTCCGCAAACAGAAGTTCTTCTTTCCTCTCGTTCAGACGTTCCAGGATCAATGGATGCATGATGCTTTCCAGTTTCTTCTTCTGCGACGGATCATTGAACACCAGCGCAGACAGGGCTTTCTTGTCCAGCTGCCCATCGGCGAAGCATCCAGGAAAGGCATCTTTTACCGCTTCGTAGCCGGCATTGCCTTTTTCGAGAAGATCCCTGTTTTCCGCATCGCAATCGAAAACGGGATAGCCTTTTTCTCTTAGATATCTCGCAGCTTCGCTCTTGCCGGAACCGATCGTTCCGGTAATGGCGATCCTTTTCTGTTTCTTTCTTTTCTGGCAGATTGGACAGTAATAGGTCCCTCTTCCTCCTACCACGGTCTTCTGAATTTCTGAAGCGCAGACAGGACAGTTCTTCACCGTATGGACCATCAGGTCAAGCTGAAACAGCCCGGTCACGCCCAGGGATGACGTATAGGAACGGATGGTCGTCCCTCCCGCCCGGATGGCTTCCTTCAGGATCCTTCTGGTCTCGCGGATCATCGTATCGATCTCTTCTTCATTCAAAAGATCCGCCCTGCTTCTGGGATCGATCTTCATCGCAAACAGGATCTCATCCGCATAGATGTTTCCGATCCCGGCCACGAAAGACTGGTCCAGCAGAACGGACTTGATCGGCATTTTCTTGTTTTTCAGATATTCTTTGCAGTATTCGCGATCGAAACTGTCGGAAAACGGCTCCGGACCGAGGTCCTTGAAGTTTTCATAATCCCCGTCTTTTTCAATCAGTTCCATCCTGCCGAATTTCCGGACATCGTTGTAGCGCAGCTGCTTTCCGTCATCCAGATCGAAGATGACATGATCATGCTTGCCGATGGGAGCATCGCCATCGAGGATGAAGTACTTTCCCTCCATCCGAAGATGCGAAACGAGCGTAAGATCATCCATCTCAAAAAGCAGATATTTGCCTCTGCGTTTGAACGTGCGGAAATGCTGCCCGATCAGTGATTGTTTAAAACGTTTCTCCGAACAGGAAACGATCGGCTCGTACAATATCCTGATATCCGTGATGGCACGGTCTTTGATGCGCAAAGCCAGCGTGTCGAGAACGGTCTGTACCTCAGGCAGTTCCGGCATTATTTTGCCTCGTACCAGTCTCTGCCCATTGCCAGGGAAGAATCCAGGCGGGTCTTCATCCGATAGGCGTTCGTCATGATCTCGGGAATCGCTTCCTTCATCAGCGCGGCTTCTTCGTCCGGTACGTCGAAGATCAGCTCGTCATGGACCTGCAGGATCAGTTTCGACTTCAGGCCTTTTTCTTTCAGAAAGTCATACGCTTTGATCATGGCGATCTTGATGATATCGGCGGCGCTTCCCTGAATCGAAGCGTTCATCGCGGCGCGCTTGCCGAACTCCCGCATCATATAGTTCCTGTCCCGGATCTCATTGATATATCTGCGGCGGTTCATGATCGTTTTCACATAGCCGTTCTTCTGGCAGAATTCGACCTGTCCGTCCAGATACTCCTTGATCTTCGGATAGGTCAGGAAATAGTCATCGATATAGCGTTTCGCATCCTTGAAGGACAGCTGCGTCTGATTTGCCAGTCCGAAATCGCTGATCCCGTAGACCACGCCGAAATTGACGGCTTTCGCATGACGGCGGTCGATGTCGGTCACTTCTTCCCTCTTCAATCCGAAGATGTCCATGGCCGTCTTGGTGTGGATATCGATACCGGAATTGAAGGCTTCGATCATCTTTTCTTCTCCCGCCAGAGAGCTCAGGACACGCAGCTCGACCTGGGAATAGTCGGAGCTCATCAGGAAAGAATCCGGCGAAGCTTTGAACGCTTTGCGTATTTCTTTCGATTCGTCGTCCCGGATGGATATATTCTGCAGATTCGGGTCATAGCTTGACAGTCTTCCCGTCGCGGTGATCGTCTGGGAGAAGATCGTATGGATACGTCCGTCCGGCGAGATGTATTTTTTCAGTCCTTCGGCATAGGTCGAGTACAGTTTCGCATATTTGCGCCAGTCCAGGATATAGGCGACCGCCGGATGGTAGTCGATCAGCTTATTCAAAACTTCCGCGTTGGTGGAGCCCTTCTTGAGATCCGGAAGATCCAGTTCCTCATAGAGCACTTCTGCCAGCTGCTTGGGAGAGCCGATATTGAATTCATGGCCGATGGAATCATAGATCTTCTTTTCCAGCGCATCGATCTTGTCCTTCGTTTCCGAAGCGATCTTGTCCAATTCCTGTGCATCGCAGATGATCCCGGCATTTTCCATTTCATATAGTACGTAGGTCAGCGGCACTTCGATCTCGCTGTAGAGAGATTCCATTTCTTTCTGTTTCAGTTCTTCTTTCAGACGCCCGTAGACCTGTTTCAAAGGCGCAGCAACGCGATTCAGATAATTCACGATATCTGCTTCTTTGTACTCGAAAGGCTTCCTGACCGTCCCGAAAACGTCCTTGCTTTCAGGGATATCGAGATCGCAGTAGTTCTTCAGGATCGTTTTGAGATCCGTATTGTAGTTGTTGGCTAAAAAAGCCATCAGCATGATGTCGTCATTGTTTTTTCCTAACGGAATATGATTGTATTCGAAACAGTGCAGCGCCGCCTTCAGGTCATAGAAGATCTTCCTGCTGCCATCCGACAGGAACGACAGAGTGTCCTGGTCTTTCAGAAGGTCTTCAAAAGCGATATACTCCGCTTCTTTTTCATTCACGAAACACAATCCGATGATCTTGCGCTCGTAATAAGAGAACTCGTCCGAGACGACATATATGACCGGCTCGTTGCGCAGCGATGAAGAGATCTTCTTGACTGTTTTGACTTTTTCTTCGACCTTCGCTGTCTCTTTATCGCCTTCCCGGATCAGAGAGTTCATCTCGTACTTCTGATAGAAAGCGTTCTTGCCTGCGTTGTTCACATGCAGCCTGAAATCCTCGAGTTCCTTCGGGATCTCGACATCCGTCTTGATGGTTGCCAGCGTCTTGGAAAGGAAGCAGGAATCCTTGTCTCTGAGGAGCTTCTCCTGCAGCTTGCCCTTGATCTCGCCGATATGTTCATAGATCCCTTCGCAGCTTCCATAGTCATTCAGAAGCTTGACCGCGGTCTTGTCTCCGACCCCTTCGACGCCTTTGATATTGTCGGACTTGTCTCCCGCCAGGCCTTTGTAATCGATGATCTGTTTCGGTGTCAGGCCGTATTCTTCCATCAATGCCTTCTCATCCATTCTGGCGATATCCGACATGCCTTTCCGCATCACATACACGCTGGTCGTATCATCGATCAGCTGAAGCATATCCCTGTCGCTGGAAAGGATGCAGGTTTCGAAATCGTATTTCTTGGCTAAAGAGCCGATGATGTCGTCGGCTTCGATATCGTCGAATTCCAGATAAGGAAGCTCATAGGCCTCCAGCATCTCCCGCACCAGATCGAATTGCATCGCCAGTTCGGGCGGCGTTTCTCTTCTTCCTGCCTTATAATCCGGCATCATCTCATGCCGGAAGGTATGTTTCCCCTTATCAAAAGCGACGACACAGTAGTCAGGCCTGATCTCTTTCAAAGCCTTGTTCAGCATATTCGCAAAAGCATAGACCGCATTGGTATACACGCCCTTGCTCGTCTGCATGATATTACCGTAGCTCGTCGCATAATACGCCCTGAATAGGACGGAATTCCCGTCGATCAGTAAAAGTTTCATTTATTCCCCCGTCTCGGTTTCGGCGACAGTTTCCGGTACGGTATTCGGCACCGCAGAAACCGCCATGTTTTCCAGGATGCTCAGGTTCTCATACATCAGGGAAAGATAGTCTTTTCCTGATTCGATCTGGGCGTTGGTCAGTGATGAGATATTGTTCAGAGTGACCCTCTTCAATCCGAGTTCTTCTTCCAG
>CADBPB010000010.1 GCA_902796525.1 uncultured Erysipelotrichaceae bacterium
AACACGGCTGCAGCCGTGTTCTCATTTTTCTTTGTCTGTATCTTCCGTTTCTTTCAGTCTGTCCTTGCGGGTCACAAAGAACGACAGGGTGATCGGGAAACCGAACATTCCTACCGCACTGAGCAGTTTCAAGCCTACGATCATCGAGAACAGCGTTGCCAGCGGGTGCAGACCCAGGTTGGTTCCCACCATCCTTGGCTCGATGATGTTGCGGATGAAGGAGATGATCACATAAAGTACCAGCAGTTCGATGCCCAGCAGGAAATTTCCCGTGATCAGGCAGCTGATGGCCCAGGGGATCAGGACCGTGCCGACACCCAGGACCGGCAGGATATCCAGGAACGAAATGATGAAAGCCCATATGATCGAATTGCTGACGCCGAAGATGGTCAGGCCGATGGACAGCTCGATGAACGTGATGCCCATGATCTGGATGTAGGAAAGCAGGATCTTCAGAAGCGTATTCTCGCAGAAATCTTTGATCTCATAGGCCACTTTCAGGAGATGATCCGGCAATGTCCTGACGAACCAGCCAGCGATATTCTCGTAGTCGAAGACGAAATAGAAGGATGTTACCAGCGTGATGATGATGGATGCCAGGATGTTCGGTGCGCTGGAAATGGCGCTTGTCGTGATATTGACCAGTCCGCTGGCCAAGGAAGAAAGGCCCGATTTCAGCGCATCGAAGACCGTTCCGGTGATATCGTTCCAGGAATTATCGATGAAATCCGGAAGCAGATCGCCGTAATGGGAGACGATCTGTTCCATGGAAGTGATGTAAGGTTCGATCGTGTTCTTATAGAAGCCAGGCATGGCCTGGATGAAGTCGCCGACCTTGTTGATGCCCATCGTCACCAGCAATGTTATCAGCAGTACGATCACCACATAAGTGGCGATCAGCGTGATGATCCGGTAGCTAACCGTGTCGCCCTTGAACAGGCGGTGGCTCAGCCGGATCGTAGCATAAGCGAACAGGAAGCCGATCAGAAACGGCAGGATGATGTCAAGCACATACTTGACTCCCAGATATATCAAAGCGGCGATCACCGCGATATATGCAGTATTGATAATGAACTCTTTTTTTCTCTTCATACTTCTATTCTAATCCAACGGAATGATGAAAAAAAGTAGCAATGCTACTCTGTTTCACTCCAGGAAGGGATGCTCTTGCCCCGCTTGAGCAGGACCGATTTCTGGTAATCCGTGCAGTTGAGGAATTCCAGCACTTCTTCGCATTCTTCATCGCTCAGACCTACCAGGGTCTTGACCTCGAAACGCTTGTTGATGATATCGGCACAAAGCGCAATGGCGTTGACTTTGTTGTCGTTTCCCGAACGGAAGACTTCCATCGGCGTCTCGTTGGCGCTGTCCAGAGTCCTCACATAGCCAAAATCGCAAGGATACGTCAAAGAAGGATACGTCTTATGGACGCTGCCCTTGGGATTAGTCACCTTGAAGTCTCCGGAGGAGTATAACGTATCTACTTTCTGCCAGAAGAAAGCGTTATTTTCAAATTCTTTCATAAAAACACCTACAAATATCTACAGAAAATAATATAACATGCTGACAGATTTTTGTAAATCTTTTCTAAAAATGAAAAAAATTACATATTGATGCGCAGATGCATATGCAGACGTTCCAGCAGTCTGTCCAGATCGTATTCTTCGTAGCGTTCCATGCTCTTCAGCAGGATGCACAGACAGGCGAACGCATCGGACTTGGCGTTGTGGTGGCTCAGATCGATGCCAAGATATTCGCTGACGGTATTGAGCTTGTGGTCCCGCAGTTCGGGATAGACTCTCCGGGAAAGACGGACGGTGTCCAGGAAGGGATTCTTAAAGTGCGCCAGCCCGTAGACGTCGCACATGGCATTGAGCACCGTGATGTCGAACATCGCGTTATGCGCCACGATCACCGCGTCCTTCAGGATCTTCGCCAGTTCGTCGTAGAAGAAAACGAATTCCGGCTCATCCTGCACATCTTCGGGATAGATGCCGTGGATATGGGAATTGGTGAAATAGTTGTACAGATGGTGGGGACGGAAATACCATTCGAAGGAATCCAGGATCTCCCCTTTCTCATAGATCGCGATCCCCAGCGAGCAGGCAGAGGCGTTGTGGGCGTTCGCCGTCTCGAAATCCAGAGCGACGATCCTCATTTGACGATCTTCTTCTTTCCTCTGACGAAACGGTTCATGTTCGCTTCGAATACGGTTTTGGAGAAGGCTTCGATCTTTTCGGTGCTGCCGTTCTCCAGTTCGATGTAAAGATAGTCCCGATTGGCGCTCCAGGTATAGTACCAGGAACTGATCTCATCGTAATAGATCAGCACGCAGCTGCTCTTGTCCGCCTTGTTGAACATCACCAGATATTCCTGGAAGAATTCCATCAGGCGGACCTTGGGCATGAACAGGAGCACGCACAGAGAAGTCAGGATCATGGCGACTCCATAGAAGCGCGAGATCTCATAGGTAAAGGAAAAGAAACCCAGAATGATGAACAGGATGAACAGCCACTCCGGTTTCGCATCGATCTTGCTGATCGGGAAGATATCGACAGGAAGATTGTGGGTCTTCAGTTCTTTTGATTTCATATCATAAGTATAACATGCCTGTGTTATCATTATTTTATGGAAAATAATTCTTTTAAATATGAACTGATCCATCAGGACAGACACAGCAAAGCCCGCCTGGGAAAGCTGAACGTCTTCGGCAGGATCGTCGATACTCCGGTATTCATGCCGGTAGGTACTAGAGCGACAGTCAAATTCCTGGCTCCCGAGGATCTGTATAAAATGAACGCATCGATCATTCTGTGCAACACCTATCATCTGTGGCTGCGTCCGGGTCCGGAGACCCTGGAAGAAGCAGGCGGCATCCACAGGTTCATGAATTATGACGGTCCTGTCCTTACCGACAGCGGCGGTTTCCAGGTCTTTTCCCTGGCCGACAACAGAAAGATCTCCGAGGAAGGCGTTTCCTTCAAGTCCCATCTGGATGGCACGAAGATGTTCATGACGCCGGAGGATTCCATCCATGTGCAGGAAGCCATCGGTTCGGATATCGCCATCTCCTTCGATGAATGCATCCCCTATCCGAGCGAATACGATTACTGCAAGGATTCCGTCGACCGCACTCTGCGCTGGGCGAAACGCGGCAAGGAAGCCCACACCAGGAAGAATCAGGCGCTGTTCGGCGTCGTACAGGGCTCTGTTTATCCCGATCTAAGAAAGTACTGCGCGGAAGAGCTGGTCAAGATGGATTTCGACGGCTATTCGATCGGCGGCACCTCGGTCGGCGAAGACAAGCAGACCCACTACAAGATGCTGGATGACACCCTGCCGTATCTGCCGGAGGATAAACCGCGCTACGAAATGGGCATCGGCGCGATCAACGACATCCTGGAAGCCGTGGAACGCGGTGTCGACATGTTCGACTGCGTCCTGCCGACCCGGATCGCCCGCCATGGCACGCTGATGACTTCCAGAGGAAGGATCTCCATCCGCAAGAACATCTACAAGAACGATTTCACGCCGCTGGATCCGGACTGCGACTGCGAATGCTGCCGGAACTATACCAAGGCCTATCTCAACCACCTGTTCCGCAATGACGAAGGACTGGGAAGCCGGCTGATGTCGATCCACAACCTCCGTTTCCTGATCCGGCTGATGGAAGAGATCCGTCAGAGCATCGCGGAAGACCGCTTCCTGGAATTCAAGGAAGAGATCCTGAATAAATACGATTTTGACGAAAGAGGTTTCTGATGAAACTGAGCGATTTCGATTTCGAACTGCCTGAAGAGCTGATTGCCCAGCATCCTATGGACAAGCGGGATGATTCCCGTCTTTTGGTGCTTCACAAGAAGACAGGAGAGATCGAACACCGGCATTTCTACGACATCATCGATTACCTGAAACCGGGCGACGTGCTTGTCCGCAACAATTCCAAGGTCATTCCCGCCAGACTGTATGGCACCAAGAAAGATACCGGAGCCAGAGTCGAAGTGCTGATCCTCAAGACCGACGGCGACATCTGCGAATGTCTCTGCGGTAACGCCAAGGCGATCAAGACCGGGACGGTCATAGTCTTCTCGGATCGGCTGTCAGGAGAGTGCATCGAACGCAGGGAAGAAGGGATCCGGGTGTTCAGGATGAACTATGAGGGCGTTTTCCTTGAGATCCTGCAGGAGATCGGCCTGATGCCTACGCCTCCCTATATCCACGAAAAACTCAAAGACAATTCCCGCTACAACAACGTCTATGCCCAGATCAACGGTTCCGCCGCCTGTCCGACGGCCGGACTGCATTTTACCGAAGAACTGATACAGAAGATCAGAGACAAAGGCGTCGAGATCCTCGATGTCACCTTGCATGTCGGTCTCGGTACCTTCAAGCCGGTCAAGGAAGACGACATTGAAGACCACAAGATGCACAGCGAATACTATTCGATGGATGAAAAGACGGCAGAGCGCCTGAATCTGGCTAAGAGAGAAGGAAGAAGGATCATCGCGGTCGGAACGACGACCACCCGGACCCTGGAAACCATCATCAGCAGATACGGCGAATTCAAAGCATGTTGCGGAGAAACCGACATTTTTATCTATCCCCCGTATACATTCAAAAGCATCGACTGTCAGATCACCAACTTCCATCTGCCGAAATCGACGCTGATCATGATGATCGCCGCCCAATGCTCAAGAGAAATGATCCTGCACGCCTATGAAGTCGCGATCGAACAGAAATACCGCTTCTTCTCCTTTGGCGACAGCATGTTTCTTACGAATGAATAAATAAGAGAAAAAACTATGGATCCAATTCTGTCACTTATCGTCATCGCAGCCGTACCGTTCTGCGTAAGCTTCGTGCTTTTCCTGTTCTTTCCTGCCAAAACGGAAGACCGCCTTTCCTATTACAAGAAACAGCTGACGACCGGCATCATCTTCGGCATCATCGCGATCTGCGGTACCGAATTCGGTGTGCCGATGAACGGCGCCGTCATGAATGCCCGTGATGCGGCTCCGCTGTGCGCTGCCCTGGTCTTCGGCGCTCCTGCTGGGATCATCGCCGGCCTGATCGGCGGCATCGAACGCTGGTTCTCCGTCTACTGGGGAGGGGGATACTATACCCGGCTGGCCTGCTCGGTCTCCACGATACTGACCGGAATCATCGGCGCCGGATGCAGAAAGCGTCTTTTCGATGACCACATGCCAGAATGGTCGCATGCTCTGGCGATCGGCGTAGTATGCGAAGTCATCCACATGCTGATGATCTTCGTCACCAATATCGACGATCTGAAGACAGCCTTCAGCTATGTCGAAACCATTTCGCTTCCGATGATCGCCGTCAACGCGATCGCCGTCGCCTTTACCGTCTATATCATTTCCGCATCGGATGAAGGCGTGAAACAGCGCTTCGAAAACTATGTCAGATCGATCTCCCACCAGTTTCAAAAGATACTGGTCTGGGTCGTCACGTTAGGTTTCTTCTGCTCTGCCGTTTTCGGTTACATGCTGCAGAGCAGGCTTTCTACAAAAGAAACAACGGATATCCTTTATCTGAACATCCAGGATGTCGTTTCCGATCTGCGCGGGCAGTGCGATGCCGCTCTGTTGGACATCAACCGGCTCGTCGTCAATGAATATGAGGAATTCTCCGATATCTATCTGCCGTTCGTGAAAGAACGTTTCAATATCGCGGAAATCGATGTCGTCGACGAGAACGGCATCATCACCGCTTCCAGCGAAGAAGATAATATCGGCTTCGATATGAGCTCCGGCAAGCAATCTGCAGAATTCCTGTGTCTCCTCGATGACGAAACGGAATATGTGCAGAGCCTGCAGCCGACAGCCAAGGATCCGTCCAAATACCGCAAATACTCCGGTATCCGTTCCGGAAACGGATTCATCCAGGTCGCCTACGACGAGGAACAGTTCATTTCGGTCATGAATACCCGTCTTTCCAGCATCGTGAATTACCGTCATATCGGCGAGACAGGAAACATGCTGGTGATCGATCCGGAAGGCAACATCATCTCCGATTCGATCAACGACAAAAACGACACTCACTATGATGTCAAACTGGATCCGAACGGCAATCAGGAAAACACCGTCTACGTCGCCACGATCAACGGCGAGAAATACTACTACATGTATACGCTGGAAGAAGGATACCGTATCTATGCGGTACTGCCTGCCAACGAAGCCGACTTTTCCAAGAAACTGACCACCTATGTCAACCAGTTCATGGAGATCGTCATTTTCGGTGCCTTGTTTGCGGCGATCTACTACGTGATCAAGACACTGATCGTCGACAACATCCGCAAGATCAACAAATCCCTGAACGATATCACCGAAGGAAAGCTCGATACGGTCGTCGATATCCGCACCAACAAGGAATTCACTTCCCTGTCGGATGGCATCAATACGATGGTCGGGGCATTGAAACAGCTCATCGCCGAAGCCAATTCCCGGATCGACAAGGAACTGCACTATGCCAAAGAGATACAGACCTCTGCTCTGCCTTCGACCTTCCCGGCTTATCCGGACCATGACGAGTTCGATATCTATGCGCTGATGGATCCGGCGAAGGAAGTCGGCGGGGACTTCTATGATTTCTATCTTCTGAAAGAAAAGATCCTGGTCTTCCTGGTCGCGGACGTTGCCGGAAAAGGAATCCCCGCATCCCTGTTCATGATGAGAGCGAAAACGATCCTGAAAACGTTTGCCGAAAACGATGTCTCGGTCGCCGATATCTTCACCAATGCCAACTACCAGCTCTGCGAAGGAAACGATGCAGGCATGTTCGTGACGGCATGGATGGGCTTCCTGGATCTGGAAACCGGGGAACTGCGCTATGCCAACGCCGGCCATAACCGTCCTCTGCTGAGAAGGAAAGACGGAAGCTTCGAGTATCTGCAAGGCCCTGCCGGTTTCATCCTTGCCGGCATGGAAGGCATCGTCTACAAGGAGCAGTCACTTAAACTGGAACCGGGGGACGAACTCTTCCTGTATACCGACGGCGTCGTCGAAGCGACCAACGTCAGTCAGGAACTTTATGGCGATCAGCGTCTGCAGGATTGCCTCAACGGGAATATCGGAAACGACGCCATGACGATCTGTCAGAATGTCAAAGAGGATGTCGATGCCTTCTATAAAGGCGCTGAACAGTTCGATGACATCACCGAACTCTCGATGCAGTTCAAGAAATACAGAAACAGATGAACAACTATCAGAAACAGCTGAAACAGCTGAGCGAGATCCAGGGCAGACCCGAACTGCTCTTGCATATCTGCTGCGGCGTCTGCAGCGTCTATCCTCTGACATATCTCAGAGAATATTTCAAGATCACGGTCTTTTTCAGCAATTCCAACATCTACCCCTACGAAGAATTCGAGCGGAGACTGGATGCCCTGAAAGAATATCTCAGGATCCTCGATGATCCCGAGATCCGCCTGATCGTCGATCGTTATGAAAATGACGCATGGGAAAAAGAACTGGGATGCATGAAAGACGAACCGGAAGGCGGAAAGCGCTGCAAAGCCTGCTACCGTTTCCGCCTGGAGCGCGCTTTTGCCTACGCCCGGCAGCATCATTACCCCTACTGTACGACCGTCATGTCGATCTCGAACCGCAAGAATGCCGACTGGCTCAACGAGATCGGGGAAGAACTGGAGGAAAACTATTCCCCTGTCACCTACCTGCATTGCGATCTGAAAAAAGGCGACGGCATCACCATCAACGAGCGCATGAACAAGTCCCTGAATCTCTATCATCAGGACTACTGCGGCTGCCGCTATTCGATCCGGGGTCTCACGAAATGATCGGCAAAAAAGAACTCCGTAAAATCTGTCTAGACAAGAGAAACAGTCTCGCAGAAACAGAAAGAGAAAATGCTTCTGCGGCGATCTGCAGGAAGCTGCTTCCCTATCTTAAAGGCAAGACGGTCTTTTCCTATTATCCCTGCGGCAGCGAAGTCGATGTTTCTGCCGTAAACGAGATGGCCAATGTCGCCTACCCGCTCATCCGGCCCGAGCATCAGATGGACGCCTGGAAACCTCTGAATCACAAAATGATCATGAACCGCTACGGCATCCCGGAACCGGACCCCGCCCATTCTCTTTTGATCAGCAAGGAAGATATCGATGTCATCATCGTCCCCTGCGTCGGTTTCAATGAAAAGAAGCAGCGTCTGGGACATGGCGGCGGCTACTACGACCGCTATCTGAAAGACTGCAAGGCTTTGAAGATCGCCGTAGCCTACGAGGTACAGAAACTGGACTGCGACCTGGCGGAAGAGAACGATATCCCTGTCGATCTGATCATCACAGAAAAGAGCGCTTACTAGCGCTCTGTTTTATTTCATATTGATCTTTGCCCAAAGCTCATCGGAGAGCTTTTCGTTCAACGGCTGGTCAAGCAGTTCCGGATTTTCCAGGAACAGCTGCAGCATCTTGAAGGATTTCGAGAAGTAGTAGCCGTCCGCAATCCTTTCGTCGACCGTGATGCCAAGCTTGACGCCGTCCTTGAAGACGGTCTTGCTGTTCTCGTAGAACGGCATCTTGCCATACTGTCCGATGACCACGAAGATGGAAGTCGTTCCCCAGTTGCTCAGATGATGGTAGCCATCCGGAAGACCGATGGAACCCAGGTTCGCCAGCAGGACCGATGAGTGGTACGGATCGGTCTCGATCAGGGCTTTCGGAACCATATTGTGCTTTTCCAGCCAGCACACGAAGCTGACCAGCGGCCGGGAGATGAACTTCGGAAGCTGGTTGAATTTATCCATGAAGCCGGTCGATTCGTCGACATAGCTCCTGTCTTTCAGTTTCAGCAGCTGCCTTCTCAGTTCGTCATGTACATCGTCGATATTCCATTCCGGTTTGGAATGGATGAAGCAGAGCACTTCGCCGCCGTTGTCGAGGAATTCCTGCTTGACGGTGAATGCAGCCGAGACTTCGTTGCGCTTGTACATCCGTTTGTCGTGAATGAAGATCGATAATTTGGAACGCAGCGTGACGATTTTCAGAACCGCCGTAACGATGCACTGGAACATGTTGTATTTGTAGTCCGGATCGGCGGCGTTCTTTTTCTTGATGAATTCGTTCAGATTCGTCAGATCGATCTGGAACGTGAAAAAAGCCTGGTTGTCGCAGCGGTTCGGAAAGATGAATGGCATGATGAAGTGCATCGAGTCACAGTCTTTCATATATGTCGCATCAAATCTGCCCATGTCTATTCCCCCTATATAAACAATAACGATTCTATTCTACTCTTTTTTTCATGAAAAAAGAAGAAGATATCGTTCTTCTCAGTTGACTGTCTCTTTCTTTTTCTTTTCTGCGAGCTTTTCTTCCAGGATCCTGGCTTTTGCTACGACCCTGTCCTTCTGCTCGCCGATTTTCCGGGGCAGTTCCATGCCGCTGGAGACCGATACGGAAAGCGTCTTGAGCAGTTTCACCGCAATGCTCTTGGCGATCCCGTCCATTTCCGAAAGCTCTTTCAGGACACGGAAGACGACCGGAAGGCCGCCCTTCGCCAGCTGGCCGACGGTACTGATGCCCGCATCCGAAAACGCCTGAAACACATCCTCCACGAAGATCTCTCTCTGCTCGGGTGTCGTCTCCTTCATGAACTGGATCAGCGCCATCCTGGTCTGGTCCGTCTGATAGCTGTCGGCATCTGCCTGGACGATGCGGTTCTGGTCGATCTGCCAGGACATGACGCCATGAGCTTCCACTATATTCTTGGTCAGGATGCGGGCGATCACTTTCCGGGAATCCATTTCATAGATCGTGCCGACGCCGTCTTTTTCCGGAACGATCAGCGTATAGCGGTCTTTGACTTTCCGGTAACTCTCGGGAAGATAGGAACCCGGCCGCAGTCCCGGACCGTCGTTGGAAATAATCTGGATGATGTTCCGGCGGATCAGAGGCTTGCAATGGACAGCCGCATAGATCGCCAGGTTGCCGCCTTTCGAATGCCCGATCAGACGGTATTTCCGGAAAACGGAGCAGTAGCGGTTCACATACAGCAGCGCGTCCCTTTGACCGGCAATGTCCTTATACGAAAGATAGAAATCCTCTTTCCAGCCGATCAGACTGTCGTCCGTCCCTTTGAAACAGACGACCGTCGTGCGATCGGGAAGATCGATCATGCAGACGGTAAACTGCTCCGCCGTGTCATGGTGCAGTTTCGACTGGTAGTTGTAGATCACGCAATCCCCATAGCGTCCGGTATTCATGATCTTTTCAAGGATTTCGACCCCGTCGCTGTTGAAGATCTTTCCTTCTTTCATCTGATCCGGAAAACTATGAAAAAACCGCTCACCCAATTCCCTGATCGTGAGCTTTTCGGAAGAATCCATGACAAATTCGAGATCGGCATAGATCAGCTGCGAAAAGACCAGATTGTCCACTTCATTGAACGGATCTGTCCTGAAACTGAGGTTGCCTCTCCACTGGATATAATCTACGATATTCATCAGCCAACTCCATTATCATTGTAGCGAAAAATAAAATTCTGTACAGATTTCTATTGCATTATTCATCTGCCGGCGTTACAATACATATGAACAAATGTTCATATATTCAATATGGAGGAAGACATGAAGAAAACCTACAAGATCGAAGTCGATTGCGCA
>CADBPB010000011.1 GCA_902796525.1 uncultured Erysipelotrichaceae bacterium
AAGACTATGCTCCCATCTGTGGTGTTCCATTTCATCCAGGCTCATATTCTCTTCGTTAGGATATTCCATCGGCATGCCTCCCAACAGATAATCCTCGTGGTTGCCCCGCACGGAAATCAATTCCGGAAGACGGATCATTTCCTGAACCGTTTCTTCAGGAGCAGGTCCGATACCAATAATATCTCCGCAGCAGATGATCCTATCGCAATTCATCTGATCCAGTATTTTCAATACTGCACGCAGAGCTGTCACATTGTTGTGAATATCTGTTATGATTCCATATTTCATTGAATCATCCTCCACATCGGAATTATCTGTCACTTTGATAACAGTTCTTTGTTCATCAGAAACCTGTGACCGTCATCCCTGTATATCGCATAACCGGAATTCTCATAGAAATGCATGGCAGAAAGATTCGTCTTCTCGACATGCAGACACAGCTTAAGCGTATTGATCTCTCTTGCGTACGATTCTGCGGCATTCAACAATGCCGATCCGATGCCTTTGTTTCTGTATTCTGCTGTCACAACAAAATCATCAAGATAGATGTAATCCTCATTTTCATGGTGAACCTCAAGCGACAGGAACCCTACGACAGTTCTGTCCTCGGCGACAAAGATCCTGTTTTCATCCCCTGCCCGGAATCTGTCCAGATCTCCGTCTTTGTAAGTTTCGACATTTTCTGTGCGATATACCGTCTGCAGCATTTCCGTATACAATTCACGTATTCTTTTTTCATCAGCCATTACTGACTGTCTGATTCTATACTTCATTTTCCCTCAGAAATATCAATTAATAGAATTCTTATCTTCAAGCTCTGATCCAATTGCAGCAAGTTGACAGCCAAAAGGCATCGACAGTTTGAAATTCATTAGGCTTTCGAGACTTGAAACCTGCCGGAAAGCAGGAGTTTATCAGCCCCTGTTGTAACTATGAGATTCATCCGAAAACTTCATCAAACAGAATCGATATCGGGCCCTCGCTGCAGAATTCCCTGACGGAATACCCGAGATTCGGAGCCTTGTAGGAAGGATCCGCTCCGGCATCTTTCAGTGCCTGCAATACTTTCTTCAGATCTTCATGAAGTTCGTCTGTGAATAATCTGTCCGTTTCTTCGCGATGCTCCGCATAATTGAATGAAGGAAGGATCTGTTTCGCCTGCAGTGCAAAGCGGTTCAGACCGGAGTTGCCATAGGAATCCAATGCATTCACATCCGCCCCCATGTCAAGCATCCTTTTCAGAACGGCCAGACCTTCTTCGGTTCTATCTTTTGTTGAAAAAACACGGAAGCCCATGTATTTATCGTTGGTATTCCACCGGCAAAGCATCACCGCGCAGTTGATCGCATCATGCAGAGCAGGCGTTCTCCAGGCATTGCAACAGGATTCATCTTCCATGAAGTTTACATCTGCGCCATGATCCAGAAGATAGTTTGCGATTGCCGTATTCCCGGTTTTCAGTGCGATCTGTAAAGGCGACTGGCCGTCATCTTTTTTCGGAGGCTGTTTTGCTATGCAGTTGACCAGTCCCGGCTTCTTTTCAATGATCTGCTTTATCGTTTCAAGATCGGCTGCTCTTATGGCAGAAAATAGTTTTTTCATTTTCCTAAGCTCCGTCTTATCTTTCTATGCCGACAGAATCTCGCATGCTGACTGTCTCAAGTCCCAGTTCTTTCGTATCGGTTCTGCTGTTCATTTTTGATTTCTTATAAAATATTCAAAGTCAATTCCACATCGCAGTGTAATTGCCTGTACCGTTGCCATTTGTTTTATAATACTCATCCATCAAGGAAACATATTGCCAGTTATCCGACCAGGTATCATTCGAACCAGGTATAAAATCCTTCAGTTCAGATTTCTTGGAAGTAATGACCTCCAATCCGTTGTCCCAATACTGATGGGCGATATAAAGGTTCTCTTCATCGACGCCGACAACGACCGCAGTCGTGCCATCCCAGGCAATGATGTCCCCGGCTTGGATCTCATCCGGATCGATCTCATCCAGCCAGACAGCACCTGCATCGCCATTGGACAGGTCAGGAACGCTAAAGATATCGCCTTCCTCATTATTCCCTGCTCCGTAATCGCCAGGGTCGAATCCGGCCTGCACCAGGCACCACGTTACAAAGCCGCTGCAATCCAATCCGTTCGGATGAAGAAGAACGCCGCATGACATGTGCATCATAGAACCCCACATACCAGGTCCTTCAATGATCCCTTTCGGATCGATCAATGCATATTTATCTTCACTTAAATACAATCCTTTATGATAGAATCTTCCTTCCCCATCGCAGTAGATTCCTCCGGTCATTCTTCCGTTTTCGCAGAAATACGGGATCTTGTAGTCGAAATTCATTGAAAGGAATCTGGCCGCTTCAGCAACCGCCGCTCTGGTCTTGTAGCCGGCTTCGTTGATCCTTGCTTCCAGCGCCTTATCCAGATAAGCGGCTTCTTCCGGCGTATAGGCATATTCAAAAATATCCGGCTTGTAATTGTCGATATGAGCTTTTGAATAGAGGTTCGATACGGAAATCTCGATCTTTTCATCCGTTTCCGGACGATAGACGAGGCAATCGCCGGTTGCGATCGCTTTAAATGAATCGTCTTTGATTTCAAGTACTTCATCACCCGAAAGGAACGTTACCGAATAGTCTCTTGTTTCTTCAAGACAGAGATAAACGCTTTTTGAAACGGGCAGGCTTTCGATGCGGGCAAGTTCCTTTTCTCTGGCGATCCTTTCTTCTTCTTCGATCCTCTGTTGTTCCTGGATGGCCAGGACTTCAAGATATTTGCTTCGATAATGGAAGAAAACAGGTATCAGCAGTATGCTGATAAAAGCCAATATAAAAATAACGATCTTCTTATTTTTCACAAATCAATATTAACACAATATGAAAAAAATATCTGTTTTTGCGCTTTTGGATAAACCTGAGGCATCAAATAAACAGATCTAGGGAAATACTTCTTGATATAGTTTTTAACATGAAAAAACCGATGATATCACGCTTCGGATGATCCGGTTTCATTTTCTTCGTCTCTGGTATCGATCAGATAGGCGATCCCGCTTCTGCCGTAGCCATAGTTATCCGCGTTCATGATGATCGCGATTGCATAAAGCGTAAATGACAGGGCTTCCGATACAGGGAAACAGAACCAGATGCTGTTTGCACCGAAGAGTTTCGGGATCAGCAAGGTCGTGGTCATACGGAAAACGAAATTGCGCGTCAGCGAAAGGAAAGTCGAGATCTTCTGCGCTCTCAACGCCACAAACATCCGGTTTGCCATGATGCATCCCGCAGTAAAGATCGGTGCAAACAATTCGATGGTCAGTCCGAAATAGGTCATATCATAGAACGACTGGGTAAAGGTCTCCGGATTCATGAACAGACCGACCAGAGGTCTCTTGAGGCACTGTCCGATGATGATCATGGCGGTACAGCCGAAGAACCAGATCTTCAGATTGTTGTAGAGGATCTTCTTCAGCATCTTGACTCTTCGCGCTCCGTAATTATAGGCGATGATCGGTCCGACGGTAGTCGCGAATCCGACAAATGCGGAATTCAGGATCATCCGGATATCGTTAACGATCGATCTGGCGGCGATGCCGTCCGATCCAAGGTAGAACAGAATGGTCCGGTTGACCACGAAAGCTGTCATGCTCATGGTCAGGCTGTTGGTGACTTGAGACAGCGAATAATGCGTCGATTCCAGCAGTGTTTTCCAGTATCCTCTCTGCGGCCGGATGAATCCGATATCGTTCTTTCCCCGCATATAGAAGATGATCCCGACAATGAAATTGGCGATAAAGCCCAGGCTAGTTGCGATCGCCGCACCGGCAACGCCCATGCCCAGTACCACGATGGTAATATAGTCCGTAATGACGTTGATCACGCCGGAAAGAATGCTGTTGAACAGGCCCATGGAAGGTTTTCCTGCTGCAGAATAGAACGAAGAGAAACACATGGATGCCAGTTTGAACGGCAGCGTCACGAAAGTGATCGCCACATAGGTCTCCGTATACTGCATGATATCCCGTTCCGCTCCCAGGAACGACAGGATCTGATCGTCGAAAGCAATCACCAGAGCGGCGAATGCTATGCCGAAACCGATCGCCATCAGGATCATTCTGGTAAAGATCCGTTTCGCTTCTTCCTTGTTTCCCCTGCCCATCTCCGTCGCGGCATAAGTACAGGCTCCCAGACCGAAAATGTGCGTCATTGCCAGGATCAGCCCGTCTATCGGCATCAGGATCTTTATGCCGGCCAAAGCATTCTGACCGACAAAACGCGATACGAAAAGAGCGTCATCCAATGTTTCAAACAGACGGGATGACAGACTGGTCAGCAGTCCGGGCAAGGCGAACTTCAACAAAGACGATAAAGTGAAGTCCTGCCCTATTCTCGAATTCTTTTCTTCGCTCATATGTTTTCTTTCGTATCCGTATCGATATTTACTCTATCATTATAGCGGTTCGCGAACAGAATAGGAATGGATATTCCCGGGATGGTTTCAGTCATTCGTCAAGTATTTTTCTTTCCGATATATGGCATCATGATGAACGACCTCATATTCCGGATCATGCTAGATTTCCTGATAGATGGCGTCATGATGGATGATGTAAGAGTCGTAGGACTGACAGTGCGGTTCATCGATCGCGACATATTCGTTATGCCAGCCGGAATGGCCGGTCTGCGACAGGTGTTCGTTGACCCCTCCCTGGAACTGTTCACCGCAGCTGTTACATACTTCAACTTAGATCATCGTTGATCTGAAGATGGCGCAATATGTCACCTCCTCATCCCAGGCCTCAGCTATCAGCACGCTTTCGTAGTACCCGTCTTTGACCGTGACCCGTTCATCCCAGGCTTCCGATACCAGCACATCCCGATATTCCCAATGTCCGCCGTCTTCTGTATGATCAGATGGAAAAGAAACATTGGAATATGGAACGTCATCGGCATTCGATGTACCGGATGAATGGTCGGATGAAGAAGGAACATCTTCCCTGCCGCTTGCGCTTTCATTTCCATCCGACGGGATCTGGATCTCCGACGTCGGATACGGTTTCTTTTTCCAATCGACGGTCCCGATGTATCCTTCCTCTTTCGATGCATGTTTCGGAACCTCTTCCTGGTCGTTTTCCATACCGGACGACTGCGGGATCGGAGCATGTTCCTTCTGTCTGCAAACGGCATAAACAGCCGCGGCTGAAAACAATAAAACCAACAGAAAAGCCTTAAGAAATAAACTGTCTTTCATATGATATTCTCCCTGACTATCCGCGACCGCGAGACCATTATACTAGACAGAAACAAGGATGTAAAAATCATATGGCAGATATGAAATCAGGAGAAAAAGATCATGTCATACGGCAAACAAAAAGACGTTCTTTCATTGATCCGGATCATGATCAG
>CADBPB010000012.1 GCA_902796525.1 uncultured Erysipelotrichaceae bacterium
ATGGCTTAAACGACCGGACAGCGAATCCGTCTTTTCGGTTTTCGGATGGCAAGAGAAAGAACGAAACTTGCTTCACCTAGTTCATGTTTACGACTACCTGTTATGAACCTGGCAGATAGAAGCGCCTAAGGCCTGCGTCGGCCGATTAGTTAGGCAAAAGCTAAATTTGTGTTAGCGTTTAATTTGTTTTGATGATTAGGTCATCACTCCACTGCAATCTAAATCAAACTAGACCAGTCGAAACCATATTCGACCCCAGGACCTTCATCATAAAACATTCTTTCTGAATAGTCAATAATCATGACCCATATGCATATCCTCGACTCGGAAATCATGACGGATCGGTTTCCAGGCAGGCTTGCTGAAGAAGGCAATGGCGCTGATAGGGAGATAGGTAAACATGAAGATCGGATAGCTGAAAACATATGCCAGTTTCTTAACAGCGGAACAGCGGATCTGCTTCCATTCCGTAATCGTCGTGGCCAGAGCCGTCACGCACAGGAATGCATATGCTTTGAACATGTCAAACATCGCTGCATGGACGATATCCAGGAATAGAGACTTATCGCCGATGCTGAGAAGGATCATCAGGAAACGGCAAAGAACCGAAGCAACGAGCAGCATGTATGTTGCCACGCCGTTGCAGAACAGATCGAAACAGCAGAAATTCCCCTGAAACATCCCTTTCATCAGTCTGAGCGTATAGTTCCGGAAGACCTGCAGATAACCCTTCGCCCAACGGATCCGCTGACGGCAGGACTGCATCAGATCGACAGGCTGCTCATCGTAGATGACTGCTTCCGAACAATAAGCGATCCTATGTCCTTTGATCGTCTGATCCAAGGTAAACTCCAGATCCTCGGTCAGCAGATGATACGGCCATCCTTTCATTTCCTGACGTATCCTTTCGCTGAAAAAGAAGCCTGTCCCGGTGATCTTGCAGCTGCTTTTCAGCAGATCGCGGGGTCCATTCAGAAAGCGGCAGTCTTTCAGAAAACACAATGCAGATCCGGCGCTGATCCAGTTGCAGCCGAAATTCTTGCTGTTGCGGTAACTCGAGATAAGATCAAAACCTTCGCTATACCGCTCATTCATCTTCTCGATGAAGTCTTCCTTAAGGATGTTGTCGGCATCCAGTACGAAGTAACCGTCATATTTCTGCGGATGATCCTCGCGGATCTGTTCCAGCAACGCTTCCAAGGCATAGCCTTTTCCGATCTTCTGTCCGTCATGTCGCGAATAAACGATTGCCCCATGTGATAAAGCAATCGTTGCCGTATCATCATTGCAGTTGTCCGCCATTACGAAAGGCTGCAGCAATTCCTGAGGATAAGTCTGATGATGAATGCTGTCAATCAGATCGCCGATCACTTTTTCTTCGTTCCTGGCGCAGATCAGGATGGCGTAGCGATGCAAAGCCGGATGCTTTTTCTCTTCCTGCTTATGAGGAAACAGACCTATCATGAAATAAAACAGTTGAAACAGATGACACAGGCAGAACAGTACGCCGATCATCTGCAGGGATACAGTCAATACTTTCATCGTAATCTCCTTTGATCAGACTTATTGTAGATAGTCCGGCGATGAAGAAAAAAGCATCCAAGTGTTTAAGAAATCATGAAGAATTCTGAAATAAAAAAGATCTCATCAAACGATGAGATCTCCTATCTAAGTCATATTCTATTGGATTTCCTACAGCAAAGGAAAGGACAGGATCGCCTTAAACAGATCTCCATCGATCTGCAGTTTCAGTTCACCCTTCTGCAGTTCTGCCATGCTTCTGGCGATAGAAAGTCCCAGACCGTTGCCTTCCGTATTGCGTGATTTGTCTCCTCTGGTGAAACGTTCCATCAGCTCTTCTTCCGAGATATTCAAGGCATCTCTAGAGGTGTTCTTGAACGTAAACACAGCATGGCCATCGATTTCTTCCAGCGACAGATACACCCTAGTCCCGCTCAATGCGTACTTGCAGATGTTATTCATGAGATTATCGAAGATGCGCCACATCCTGCGGCCATCCGCCAGAATGCTGAGCTGCTTGTCCGGAACGCTGGTGATCAGCGTCAGTTTGTTCTGCCTGAGCTTATCTTCGTATTCCCCGATCGCCTGGATCACGAACGTCGCCGCATCGCAAGGGATCAGATCCACTTCCAGATTGCCCGTACTGGCTTTGGATGCTTCCACCAGATCATCCA
>CADBPB010000013.1 GCA_902796525.1 uncultured Erysipelotrichaceae bacterium
AGATTGTATTTCTCGCTTTTCAGAAGCTTATTGGCGAAAACGATCTTGGTATTGATATCGGCAACGACATACAGATAGAGCGACACCAGGCCGAAAAGCAGAAGCAGGATCCCCTGCCAGGTCGTGAAGATGAAAAGGAAATCTCCGGTCGTGACGGCCACTCTGCCGGTCGAAGCAAGTGCCGCCATCGCCAGTTTTCTCAGCAGCGTCAGCAGCAGCGAAAGGATCGCGCTAAAAACGAGCTGACAGAGAACGATATCGCCGAAAGAACTGATGCAGACGCTCCAGGTTTTTAAGCCGTTCCTGATGTTTTGCGTGATCTTCATATTTCAATTATAGTATTGGAACGAAAGTGCGTCTTTTGTTTTTGTAATAATTAGGGTAAAATAACGTTGTCACATTGAACGGACGAGTAGGATATCTAAGGTCTCACAGAGAGTTTCCGGCGCTGAGAGGGAAACAGATCCATTTATCTGAATAAAAACCGGGAGTGAATCGTCGGTCGCGTTAAGACCGTAATGAAGGTGTCCGTAGCGATACGGGAACTAAGGTGGTACCGCGTTATTCGACGTCCTTAGAGATAGGGACGTTTTATTTATTTCGGAGGAAACTATGGCAAGAGAATTGAACGATCAGGAACTGGTCAGACGGCAGAAGATGGAAGAACTGCGTGCCAAGGGCATCGACCCTTTCGGGCAGGCGTACGCAAGGAACGCGAATTCGAAATCGATCAAGGAAGAATATTCCGCTTTCAGCAAGGAAGAACTGGAAAGCAAGAACGTCGAAGTATCGATCGCCGGCAGGATCATGTCCAAGCGCAGAATGGGCAAGATGTGCTTCATGCATATCCAGGACAAGGGCGGGCAGATACAGCTCGTCATCAATAAAGCGGATGTCGGCGAAGAAGCGTATGAGCTGGTCAAAAGCTCGGACATCGGCGACTTCATCGGCGTCAAGGGCAGCGTCTATCGGACCAACTCTTCCGATAGCAACCCGCAGGGCGAACTTTCGGTCTATGTGAAAGAATACACGCACCTTTCCAAAGCGCTGAGACCGCTGCCGGAAAAATTCCACGGCCTGACGGATGTGGAAGAACGCTATCGCAGAAGATATGTCGACCTGGTCATGAATGAAGAAGCGAAACGGATCGCTTTCCTGCGTCCGCGGATCATCCGGGCGATACAGCAGAACCTGGACGGTCAGGGACTGGTAGAAGTCGAGACACCGGTGCTGAACCCGATCCTGGGCGGAGCCAATGCGCGACCGTTCGTGACCCATCACAATGCCTTGAACAAGGAGTTCTATCTGCGTATCGCAACGGAACTGTATCTGAAGCGGCTGATCGTCGGGGGCATGGAAGGCGTCTACGAGATCGGCAGGCTGTTCCGGAACGAGGGCATGGACCTCAAGCACAACCCGGAATTCACGACCGTCGAAGCCTATGTGGCATATTCCGATCTGGAAGGCATGATGGTGCTCTGCGAGAACCTGCTGGAAGAAGTATCCACCAAGGTGCTGGGTACGACCGAACTGGTGACCGGCGATCATACGATCAGCCTGAAGGCGCCGTTCAAGCGTGTCAATATGACCGATGCGGTCAACGAAAAGACCGGCAAGGATTTCCGCAACATCTCCCTGGAAGAAGCGGAAGAAGTCTGCAAGCAGTACAACATCGAACTGCAGAAACACGAGCATGATCTCGGCCACGTCATCAACAAGCTTTTTGAAGAACTCTGTGAAGAAGACATGACCGGACCGGTCTTTGTCTATGGCCACCCGCTCGAGATCTCGCCGCTGGCAAAGAAAGATCCCAACGATCCGCGTTTCACTTTGCGTTATGAACTGTACATCAATGGCACGGAATATGCGAATGCCTTTACCGAGCTGAACGATCCGATCGATCAGTATGAACGGTTCGAAAACCAGATGAAAGCCAAGGAGCTGGGCGATGACGAAGCCAGCGAGATGGATCTGGATTATGTCGAAGCGCTGGAATACGGCATGCCTCCGACCGGCGGTATCGGTATCGGCATCGACCGGCTGGTGATGCTGCTGGCAGGAACGGATTCGATCCGGGAAGTCCTGCTGTTCCCGACTATGAAACCAAGAGAAGGCGAACGCAACACCGTCAGCGTCAGGAATGTCAAAGCAACGGAAGAGGAGATCGACTTCTCGAAAGTCGAGATCGAACCGTTATTCGAAGACTACGTCGATTTCGAGACGTTCTCGAAATCGGATTTCAGAGCCGTCAAGGTATTGAACTGCGAAGCGGTCAATAAATCAAAGAAGCTCTTGAAGTTTACATTGAATGACGGAACAGGCAAACCGAGGACCATCCTCTCCGGCATCCACGAATACTATGAACCGGAAGAGCTCATCGGCAAGACCTGCATCGCCATCGTCAATCTGCCGCCAAGGAACATGATGGGCATCGATTCCGAAGGTATGCTGCTGAGTGCAAAACATACGGAAGAAGGACAGGAAAAACTCCATCTCCTGATGGTCGATCCGCACATCCCGGCAGGAGCGAAACTGTACTAAACGATACAAACAAAAACAGACTTGTTTATCAAGCCTGTTTTTATAAAGAGAAACGATAAAAAGGCTCTGTTATAATGATTGAAACAATATGCCGATCAAGAAGATGTAAAAGACGGCAGCCAGGAAAGGAACCGTATGAAACTGTTTGATGTCAAAGAAGATAATTCGCTGGAAACATTTGCTCTGGCTTATGAAAAAGCGCTTGAATTGAATACCGATATCGTACTGGCAACTACCAGCGGCAATACCGCGCTGCGCTTTGCCGATTTCCTTGCGGATAAAGGATTCAGCAATAAAACCGTCGTCGTATCCCATGTCTATGGAAGCAAAGAAAAGGGCGGGAACGCCATGAGCGAGGAGATCCGTCAGCAATTAAAGGATAAGGGCTTCATCATCGTCACGGCGGCTCATGCTTTGAGCGGCGTAGAGCGCGGTTTAAGCGGGATGTTCAAAGGCGTTTATCCGGCTGAGATCATCGCCTATGCTCTGCGGATGCTGTCCCAGGGGGTCAAGGTCTGTGTGGAGATCTCCTTGATGGCTTGCGACGCCGGAGCGATCGCCTATAAGAAGCCGGTCGTCTGCATCGGCGGTACCGGCAGAAATGCCGATACGGCTTGCGTCGTCACCCCGACCTATTCCGCCAACGTGCTGGAGACCAGGGTCAACGACATCCTGTGCAAGCCGAGCCTGTATGAATCATAAAAACCGCTGCCGTTAATCATATCAAGATAAAAAAGAAACGA
>CADBPB010000014.1 GCA_902796525.1 uncultured Erysipelotrichaceae bacterium
AACGCGTTGTTCCTGATCAGTATCCGCAGTTTCAGGATAAAGAAACCGAGATCGGAACCATCCATCTCGATCGCCCTGCTGATGGCATCGTAAGCTTCCTGATCGCTGTGCCGGTAGAAATAGGCATATGCCAAAAGATTGTATCCATATACGGAATCCGCTTTCTCTCTGACCAGCCGTTCGGCATATTCCTGCGCTTTTTCATAGTCTTCTTTCATGAAAGAAGACTGCGTCATGGAAACTAGGATCTCTGCCTTGTTTTCGGAAACCTCCAGCGCCTTGCCATAGGCTTCCATCATGGCATCGTCCTGCTTCAGCATCTGATAGAAGTAAGCCATCCGCCCGTACATCTCGCCTTTGCGTTTCTTGCGGCTGATATTCTTCTCGCTGTCTTCCGGCAGATCGTCGATCGCTTCGACAAGCTTCTGCAGCGCTTCGATCCCTTTCTCGTAATCTTCGGTATAATACGTGATCGTCGCCAGCATGTTGTAGTAGTCGAATGCGGGCGTCTTTTCTTTGTCGAACGTTTCAAAAAGCGCGATCCCTTCATCGTTCTTGTCGTTCTCCAGATACGCCCAGAACAGATCGATCCTTGCCTGTACGTCATCAGGATCTTTTTTCAAGGTCTCCAGTTTCCTGGAGATGATGAAAGGGCTGATCTTCTTCCTTCTTTCATTCAGATCGTAGAGCACCCGGTTGTCTCCGTTCGCCAGCGACATCATGGCGTTGATCTCTTTCATGGCTTCATCGTATTTCTCTTGCGCTTCCAGCACATCGGCATAGAAGCTGCCAAGTCGGATCTCGTTCTTGTGACGTTCCTTCTGCTTCTCGCACAAGGTTTCCGCCTTTCCGTATTCGCCGGCGTTATAGTATTCTCTTCCCAGCAGCAAAGAGATACTTAAATCATCTTCATAGCGTTCCGCGATCTGCTCCAGTTCCTTCAAACAACCGGGGTCTTCGAAACGGATCTTCCAGCTGCAGATCATGGCATCGCCATACGGATGGCTCTCCTTCATGCCTTGCAGCTTTTCGATGCTTTCTCTGGCTCCTTCTTCCATCCGGATCTGCAGATAGGTATCCAGGTACTTCTCGCATTCTTCTCCGTCCTTTCCCGGCTGGAAAAGCGTCATCGGCAGGATATCCGGATAGAGGATCCCGTTCATGATGATACGGTCGATAAAGTCCCGCGGATAATTCTGATAAAGATCTTCCTTTCGTTCCAGGAAAGAGAAGTGCCTGTCCATGCACAGCCAGACATCATGACCGATAAAGAAATGATCCATCAGAAAACGCAGCAGTTCTTCTTCGATCCGCATATGACCCGAAATGCTCGCGCAGATCTCCCGGGAGAACAGTTCCTCCCAGCGTTCCGTGTCCTTGCGTTTCGAGAAATCCGCATAAAGATCCTGAAGATCCTTCAGCCACTGTTCGACTTCTTTGTTGTCTCCTTGTATCGTTTCAGGCGTTCTGGCATAAGCCAGCGCCTCCTCGTAAGCGTTTCTGAGTTCCTTGAACTCTTCCGGCTTGTCCTCGGGATTGGTAACGGAAAGCCTGTCGCGATACGCCTGCGTGACCGCTCTTTCGTCTTTCGTCTTTTCGATCCCCAGGATCTCCCAGATTCTGTTTTCTACTTTATCCATACCATTTCATTATAAAACAGCTTTCCCATAAAGAAAAAAGGATGCTTGCACATCCCTTGATCATCGCTGACTCTACAGCCTTTCCCAATCCTGCCGCAGTTCTTTCAGATAAACCGCGACATATGCCGGATCGGCGAATTCCTGCAGGACATAGTCTTCTGCGCGGGTGACCGTTCCCTCTTCCGCCCGTTTCTGCACCTCTCTGATATATTCATCCAGAACCGGCAGATATGCTTTCTTCTCTTCTTCCGGGAACTTTTTCTTTTTCATCCATTTCTCCGCCAGCCTGTAACTATGCCGAAGCATGAACAGGACCGTCGCATCATCCAGCCCCTTTGTCCTTAACGGATAATACAGAAATCGGTCGGCATCTTCATCGCTTCTGTCGCTTTTCAGGAAATGCACGGCATTCGCATACGAGCCAAGCGCTTCCTTTCCATGCCGTTCCTGCCGGAAGAATTCATCCAGATACTCTCTGCGCCATTCTTCTTCCTTATCTTTGGGAACCCGATAGCTTCGATACTCGTCTCCATCGCCATCGAGATCCATATAATACTGGTTTCCGCAATAATAAAGAAACAGTTCCTTTGCCCGTTCCATCTGCTTTATCAATAGCCGTACTATTCGATATCGATCTGCACCGTCCCATCCGTTTGACCGACCGTCGTCAGCTGCAGGACATATCTGCCTACATCCAGCGATACTTCAAGCGTTTCGCC
>CADBPB010000015.1 GCA_902796525.1 uncultured Erysipelotrichaceae bacterium
CATTGATTTCTTCGATGATCTCCGTTTTTTCGGTATCATCCATCTTTTCGACGATCCGATGACGGATCTGATTGCGCGTATAGTCCTCTGTCAGGTTCGATTCGTCGATTCCGTAAGGGATCCCTTTCTCCTGACAGTACCTCAGCAAAGTCTTCTTATCCGTTTCCAGTAGAGGCCGGATGACTCTCACCCCTTCGATGACCGTATCTTCCGCCAATCCGTAACAGTTTACGCCCAGTTTTTTCTCCTTCTGCATCAGATAGGTCTCGATCATGTCATCCCGGTGATGCGCCACCATGACCGCTTCCAGTTTCTTTTCATTACACAGCGATGCAAAAAAAGAGTATCTCGCTTTCCTGGCATAGGCCTGGAAATTGCCTTCGACTTCTTCCGGATAGACATCCAGACGATGAAAAGGAATCCGATGATCCGCGCAGTACTGTCTGACTAGTCCTTCATCGCGATCGGCCGTGTCCCGCTTATGATAGTTCACATGCGCCGCTTCCAGATAACAGCCTGTCTTTCCAAGCATATCCAAAAGCGCCATCGAATCCGGACCGCCCGATGCCGCTACCAGAAACCTTCCTTTGAAATCCTCAAGTTCTGTCATCAATTATTGAAACGGAAAAACATGATATCGCCGTCTTTCGGCTGATAGTCTTTGCCTTCCAGTCTGATCTTTCCCGCTTCTTTCAGTTTCGCTTCGCTGCGATATTCCATGATATCGTCATAGGTATAGACTTCGGCTCTGATGAAGCCTTTCTCGAAGTCCGTATGAATGATTCCTGCGCATTTCGGCGCGGTGTAGCCTTTCTTGAAGGTCCAGCCTCTGCATTCGTCTTTTCCCACCGTAAAGAAAGTTTCCAATCCCAGAGTCTTATATGCCTTGGCAATCAGTTCATCCAGACCGCTGCGCTTGATATCCAGTTCCTGAAGGAATTCTTCTTTTTCTTCCTTGGACAGATCGGAAAGCTCTTCTTCGATCTTCGCGCTGATCGGCACGACCTGGGAGCCTTCCTTTTCCGCATATTCCTTGACGGCCAGATAGAACCTGTTGGTATCGGGCTCATTGATCTCATCTTCCTTGATATTGCAGACATAGATGACCGGTTTGGCTGTCAGAAAATGAAACTGTTTCAGATATTCCGCTTCTTCATTATTGAACTGCAGCGAACGGATATTGACGTTTCTTCCTAAGGCATCATGGACTTTCTTTAACAGTTCATATTCGAAGATCGCCTCTTTGTCTTTCGTATTGAGCGCTTTCTTCTCGACCTTGCTGATCCGGTTCTCGCAGGATGCCATGTCTGCCATCTGCAGCTCATAGTTGATGATCTCGATATCATCGACCGGATCGATACGGTCATAGACATGGGTGATGCCGTTGTCTTCGAAACAGCGGACCACATGGCAGATCGCATCGACTTCCCTGATGTTCGCAAGGAACTTGTTTCCCAAGCCTTCGCCATTGGACGCCCCTTTGACCAGACCGGCGATATCGGTAAATTCAAACGTGGTAAAAATCGTTCGTTCCGGCTGGAACAGTTCGCTCAGATCGATCAGCCGCTGATCTTTGACTTCGACCACGCCGACATTCGGTTCGATGGTCGCAAAAGGATAGTTCGCGGCTTCTACTCTTGAATTGGTGATTGCGTTAAATAATGTGGATTTGCCTACATTAGGCAATCCGACGATGCCTGCAGTTAAACTCATATGAATACCTCATCAATAGTTTATCATTAATAAATGCTAAAATGTAGCTATGGAACTGTTGCAGATAGATAAAAACAAAGCGGGCTTTCTTTCGGATTTCGCATCCGAAGTGTTTATCGATTATTACAACGACCTGATCGGCCATCAGCAGGCCGTTTATATGGCGGATCTGTTTCTCTCGCCCGAAGCGATCGCGGATCTGATAGATAAAGGCGCGGTATTCAAAGTGCTGATGGAGAAAGAAAGACCGGTCGGATTCACGGAATATGTCAAAGAAAAAGAACGTGTCTTTTTGTCGAAACTGTATGTCGCCAAAGAGGAAAGAGGCAAAGGACTGGGCAGGATCCTTTTTGAAGACTGCAGGCGTTACGCTCTGGACAACGGCATCCGCAAGATCTATCTCACAGTAAACAAATACAATACCCCTTCCTATGAGATCTATCTCCATCTCGGTTTCAAAGTGACCGATGCGGTCGTCAACGACATCGGGCATGGCTATGTGATGGACGACTACATCATGGAACTCGAAGCATAAGAAACAGAAAAGCCCCTGGCGAGGGCTTTATCTGTTCTGCTTATAAATTGGAAGATTGTTAATGAAAAAATTATTACAATATATTTATATCATCGGCTTGTGAAAAATATGTGAAAGCATATTTTTTATTTCAATTTTATCATCAGCATCCTGTCTTTTCCGTTGATGTCTTTGAATACCCGAATCATCGAACCGGGGAAAAACCGTTCCGCCAGCCGTGTGAGATTTTCTTTCTGGTCATAGCCGATCTCAAAAAACAGCATTCCCTGTTCCTTCATGATCCTGTAGGCATTCTCAAAGATCTCCCGATAGAAACGCAATCCGTCGTCTCCTCCGAACAGCGCCACATGCGGTTCGTAATCGTAGACCGACCGTTCGACCTCTTCATTCTGTTTGATATAAGGAGGATCGGAAACCAGGATATCGACTTTGATGCCATGCCCGATGTACGGTTCCAGCATCGATCCCTGATAGAACGAGATCTTGCAGTCATTCAGCAAGGCGTTCTCTTTTGCGACGCTCAAGGCTTCTTCCGAAATATCCGAAGCGTAGACCCTGAGATGGTCTTCTTCTTTCTTTAGAGCGATCGCGATAGCACCTGAGCCCGTTCCTACATCGCAAAGATCGACATCACGTCCTGCACAGTATTCATCATACTGTGAAAGGATCAGCGCAGTCAGCTCTTCCGTTTCCGGGCGGGGGATCAGTACCTTTTCATTCACGATCATCTTGTAGCCATAGAAATAGGTATATCCTAATACATAATTCAACGGTTCGTCATTCAGCAGACGTCCGATCCCGTCATTGAATTTCTGCAGCACTTTTTCATCCGCTTCCTCATCGAGATCCAGATACAGATTGATTCCATATTCGTTGCAAAGCTCAAAGACAAAAGCTTTCACCACTTCCGGTGAAAGACTCTTTTTCATAAAAAGATCGCGATACCGATGGATCAGCTGGTTATAAGTTGCCATTGAGTAGTTTCTCTTTCGCTTCGTTCTCCAGCAAAGCATTGACGATATCGTCCAGTTTGCCTTCCATGATCCGATCCAGCTGGTTGATGGTCAGACCGATACGATGGTCGGAAACACGGTTCTGGGGATAGTTGTAGGTACGGATCTTTTCGGAACGGTCGCCTCTGCCGATCTTGGAAAGACGGATCGCACCTTCTTCTTCCAGTTTCTGCTGCTTATAGTAGTCGTAGACTCTGGCCTTGATGATACGCATCGCCGTTTCCTTGTTGGCGATCTGGTTCCGTCCATCCTGGCAGTTGACGGTAATACCGGTCGGTTTGTGAACGATACGTACGGCACTGTCGGTCTTATTGATGTGCTGGCCGCCTGCGCCGGATGCGCGGTGGGTCTCGATTTCCAGATCGGCTTCGTTGATTTCGACATCTTCATCCTCGACATCCGGAAAAACGATGACCGTTGCGGTAGAAGTATGCACTCTCCCCTGAGTCTCGGTCTTAGGAACACGCTGCACGCGATGGGCGCCTGATTCGAATTTGAAATGACGGTAGGCATCGTTGCCTTTGACCGCAAAGCTGATCAAAGCATAGCCTCCTGCTTCCGATTCCGAAGATTCCATGACTTCTACTTTGTAACCCAGACTGTCGGCATAGTAGGAATACATACGGAACAGATCGCCTGCGAAGATGTTCCCTTCATCTCCTCCGGCTGCGCCTCTGATTTCCACCAGGCAGTCGTAGGAATCTTCCGGGTCACGCGGAAGAAGCAGCTCCTCGATACGCTCGTCCAGTTTTTCCAGTTTCTCTCTGGCATCATTGACTTCCATTTCAGCCATCGAACGGATCTCTTCGTCTTCGTCCTTCAGCATCTCTTCGCCATCCGCAATGATCTGCTGATACTTCTTAAGATCCTGATAGGCATCATAAGCCGCTTTCAAAGAAGCCTGCTCCTTCGACAGTTTCGTATACTTCTTCACATCAGAAACGATCTCATCCTTCAGCATGAGCTCGTTGATTTCCTGAAAACGGTTTTCGATTTCCTGTAATTTTACGATCCTTGCATCCATGATCAGTTACCAAACGTGATACGGGGTTTATCCGGGACTTCGTGGCAGTGGCGGCATCTTGCTTCATAGGATTCGGAAGCGCCTACCAGAATGATCGGGTCGTTATATGAGGCAGGCTTGCCATCGATGATCCTCTGGGTCCTGGTCGCAGGAGCGCCGCACTTGTTGCAGACGGCAGCGAGTTTGGTGACGAATTCCGCTTCCGTCATCAGCTGAGGCATCGGTCCGAACGGTTCGCCTCTGAAGTCGGTATCCAGGCCGGCAGCCATGACACGGATGCCGCGGTCCGCCAGTTCGTTGCAGACATCGCAGATCTCGTCATCAAAGAACTGAACCTCATCGATCGCTACGACCTGCGTCGTATCTTTGACCAGATCCAAAATCTCCGAAGCCTTGACGATCACATGCGATTCGACCGAAGAACCCGCATGAGAAACGACCTTCGTATCCGAATAACGGTTATCGATCACCGGCTTGAAAACCATGATCTCTTTCTTCGCAAATTCCAGAACCTTGATCCTGCGGATCAGTTCTTCCGTTTTTCCTGCAAACATGCAGCCGCTGATCGTTTCGATCCAGCCGTCTTTATAACTCTGATACATATGTCACCCCTTCAAAATTATTATAAACGATAAAAATAGAGGTCTCGCCTCTATTTCTGATCATTCTTTAAGCCATACTTCTTATTGAATTTCTCGATCCTGCCCTGTGAAGCAGTGAATCTCTGTCTTCCCGTATAGAACGGATGACAGTTCGAGCAAGTATCGACCTTGATACCGTCTTTTGTCGTCGAACCGGTTTCAAATGTCGCACCGCATCCTGCACAGGTAACCGTGACCTTGTAGTAATTCGGATGTATACCTTTTTTCATCTTTTCCTCCTTCTGCCTTGGATATCTTTGTCAATCCAAAGAAAGTTAACGCCTATTTAATATAACATGAATCCGGCCTATATTCAAGCATTTATTCGATATCCGCGCCTAGTGCCTGAAGTTTGCTGACGATCGAGTCATAACCGCGGTAGATGTGGTAGGCATTATGGATGTTGGTCTCTCCATCCGCCATCAGTCCCGCGATCACAAGAGCCGCTCCGCAACGCAGATCGGTCGCAAAGATATCGGCTCCATGCAGCGGCGTTCCGCCATGGATCGTCGAACTGCCGGTCTGATATTGGATGTCCGCGCCCATCTGATTCAGTTCGTTGCAATGCTTGAAACGTTCCGCATAGATCGTTTCTTCGATATGAGAGGTACCGATCGCTTTGGTCATCAGGGATGTCAGCGGCTGCTGCAGATCGGTCGCAAAACCGGGGAACGGCTGGGTGATGACATCGACGGCTTTGAGATCGTCCGATTCCATGACCCGGATATAGTCCGGCCCCTGCATCAGTTTGACACCCATCTCTTCCAGCTTGGAAGTCAGTGCTTCGATATGCTGAGGAATGACATTCTTGATCGTCACATCTTCGCCGATCGCCGCTGCCGCGATGATGTAGGTTCCCGCCTCGATACGGTCCGGAATGATATCGTGGATGCAACCTTTCAGACGGAATACGCCATCGATGGTGATCTCCGAAGTACCTGCGCCTCTGATATGGGCGCCCATCTTATTCAGCATGGAAGAAAGGTCGATGATCTCCGGCTCCTTGGCGGCATTCTCTATCGTCGTCCTGCCTTGGGCAAAACATGCCGCCAGCATGATATTGATGGTCGCACCTACCGAAGCGAAATCCAGATAGATATCCGTGCCTTTCAGTTCTTCCGCATCGATCTCGATGATGTTTCCCTCCTGCCGGATCGTCGCGCCCAGAGCTTCGAAGCCCTTGAGATGCAGATCGATCGGTCTCGGGCCCAGGTTGCATCCGCCCGGAGAATACATCTTCACATGCTTGAAACGTCCTAAAAGGGCTCCCATGAAATAATAAGAAGCTCTCAAGCGCATGACATCGTCATCCAGAAGATCGACATTGCAGATTTCGGTCGGATCGATGGTCAGTTCATCGCCATTGGCTCTGACATCGATATTAAGAAGTCCCAGCAGCTTCACCAGGACTTTGACATCTTCGATTTCCGGAACATCATACAGTTTTACGATCTCGCTGGCCAAGACGACCGATGGCAAAATAGCTACTGCCGAATTCTTGCAGGAAGAAACAGTAACCTCGCCACGAAGTTTCTTATTGCCGCGGATCTTGATGATTTCATTCATAAAGGTCTTGTCAGTCTACTTTCTTCGCCCAGACATCATTCGGGAAACCGATGCAGAAATAGACCCCGTCTTTGATTTTTGCCCACTGACGTCCTTCATCGACTTCATCGTCGATGATTTCCATTACCTGGTATCTCTCGCCATCCAAGGCTTTTTCTTTGTCGTTATAGGTCGTTGTCGGAGAACCGTAATCCGGAGCCGACCTGAATTGGATCGGACCCGAAACGATCTCATAAACAAGCTTTCCTGTTTCTGAAGGAACAGATGGAGAGGAATTTGTTTTCAGTTCTTCGATCTGTTTGTTCAGTTCTTCGATCTGCGCATCCTTATCGGCGATCTGCTTCTTATAGGCGCTCTCGTTGGCCTGCAGCTGCAGATAGCCGGCATTCGCTTTCACATAAGCCTGATGCTGCTTGTAGGCGTAATACACCGCTGCGATCGATGTCGCCAGAAGCAGAAGCATGGCGATCACGCAAAGGATCAGTGAAACATTTCCGCCTCTTTTTCTCTCAGACGGCTCATCTTGCTCGTCATCGTCGTCATCGTAGAGTTCCTCATCCGTCATCTTGAAAATCGAAAGATCGGGATCGGAATAGCCCGTAGAGGAATCTTTCTCCGCGGTTTCAGGCGTTTCTGTCTTATCTTCGACAAAATCCGGTATCGTAACCGTTTCTGTTTCAAAAATCTTGCTTTCTTCTGTCTTGTCCATCATCCTACCTCACTAAGCTCTTTCTTCAAACAATACCCGATAGCCTTCATAGCGTCCGTCCAGCAAAGCGCACTGGTTCGCCACATCGAAGATCGAAGTAATGATCGTGCCATCCGCATTGATATGCTGCTTGAATACATCCGCCAGCAGTCTCTTTTCATCCGCGTTGACCGAATAGCCATGATTGATCGCGATCTCGATAAACTGCTGCATATGTTCGACATCTTTGAATACGATACGATGCAGAATGATGATTGCCACATCAAGCGGATAGTCTTCCGCAATCTTGTCCTTCATATCGAACACGGCTTTAATGAAATCATATTTCAGATAAGGATAAGCCTGCTGTATCTTATCGGAGATCTCCTGAAAGTCTTCTTCTTTCCGTTTTTTCTCTTCATCTTCCTTGATCATTCTCTGACGCAGCTGGGAGATGATCTCTTCGGATAAGTAGTTATTGCTGAAATGATCATCCTGCTGCGGTACAGGATCTTTTACCGGAACGGCAGGAATGTCCTGATAGTATTTCATATCGGATTGCTGCATGTCTTTGACCAGACTCATCAGATCACTGGAATCAGGCGTTTCGACATCCGGAGAAGCAAAGGTTCCGGGATTGGCATTCATATAATTCTTATCCTGATGGCTGATGACCTGAGAGAAGATATGATCCAGTTTTTTCTCATCGTTATCCGCCTCCGCAGATGCATCCTGCTGCAACGGCTGGCCCTGATTGACTTTGCCGACATTCTGACTGATCAGTTTCAGCAGCTGCGTATCTTCATCGGACATCTCAAAAACCGTTTCTTCTTCATTTTCATTTCCGGCAGATTCTTCCTGTTTCGTTTCAGATTCCGCCTGCTGCTTTACTTCAGGTTTCGATTGCTGTACGGTCTCTTTTGCCACAGGCTCACTGCCATCAGAAGCATTCAGGTTATAGTAAGCCATCAGGTTTGCGATATCGTCTTCCGACACATCGCCATTCTGGTCAAGATCAAACAGATGATTGATCTCATCGCTCAGCGCCTCTCTGTTGCCATGACTCTCGACAAAAGAATCGAAAGAATCCGAACCGGCTTTCAATAGACTGTTCATCGTCGTCGTCATCATGCCTAAAGAAGCATCCAGATTCTTATCCAGAGCTTCTTTCAAAGAATTCAAGTCTATATTGCGAAGTCTTGCCACGGCATTGTCCGGCTCATCATCCATGTGTTTTTCCAGATAGTCGACTGCCTGATTCACAAAACCCAGTAAAATAATATTCTCAGGTTTCATCCTTCCTCCTCGATAGTAAAAGAATACCATCGCCAATGTTATCAAACAACATTATATCAAAACGCTCATCGTTCTGCATGTTTTCCCTGAATAAGCGGATCTTTTTTACCAGATTACGCAGATTGCGCGATCCGATCCGCTCCGTTTCATAGATCATTCCATGAAAGATCATGTTATCGAATACCATCTTCCCGTCATCCTTGAGATTGCCGATGAACTGTTCCAGATACTTCCCGTACTGGGCTTTCGCCGCATCGACAAAGATCAGGTCATACATCTTATCGGTCCTGAATTCTTCGATCGGCATATGATAGACCTTGATTTGATCCGAAAGGCCCTGTTCCTCGATGTTTCTGACTGCCTGCTCATACATCCTGTCGTCTTTTTCGATTGTATCGATATGGATCTCGTCATCTAACAAAGCCATATTGATGGCGCTGTAAGCGACAGCCGTACCCAGTTCCAGAATCTCTTTATATTCATTCTCGACGATCAGACCCAATAAGAAAAGCAGTCCCCCATCCTGAATGATCGGGATCTTCTCTTGCAAAGCAGATTCTTTGATATCGGAAATCATTGCATGACTTCTTTTACATAAGTGATGAAATCGGCGCATTTCGCCTTGGCGGCATCCATGCTGTTATCTTTGACAGACAGATAGCATTTGCACTTCGGTTCCGTTCCGCTCGGCCGGATCGCAATGAATGATCCGTCATCCAGATAGTACTTCAGAACATCCGATACGTCATGCCCAAGCAGATCATGCTCCTGGTTCTTTTCGTAAGTCTTTTGCAGCTTGTAGTCTTCGATCTTCAGCGTTTCTCTGCCGGGAACCTGCAGCGGTTCGCTTCTGAGCTTGCCCATGATCCTCTGCAGTTTCTCGCTGCCGTCCGCTCCAGGCAGCGAAATAGAGAACTGCGTATCATAGTAGTAACCGACTTTCTCATACGCTTCATTCATGACATCCAGCAGTGTCTTGCCGATACTGCGGTAATAGGCGCATGCTTCCGCCAGCATCAGACACGCCTGCGTGGCATCTTTGTCTCTTACAAACGGCTTGATCAGGGAGCCATAGGACTCTTCGTAGCCGAAGACATAATTTTTCTCATGGGTCTTCTCGTATTTCTTGACCTTGTTGCCGATATACTTGAAACCGGTCAGCGTTCTCTCGTTATCTACGCCATGATATCTGGCGATCGCTTCGCCGATATCGCTGGTGACGATCGTATTGAACATGCATGGATTCTCCACTTTGATGCCCAGGTCTTCATATGTCGAAAGAATGTATTCCAGCAGCAACGCGCCTGTCTGGTTTCCGTTGAGGACCACATAATCGCCATGATGTCTGATTCCTACGCCCATGCGGTCGCCATCCGGGTCACATACCAGCAGCAGCTCGGCGTCGATCTCTTTGGCCAGTTTCAGCACTTCTTCATAGGCTCCAGGTTCCTCCGGATTCGGCGTCTTGGTCGCACCGAAAGCAGGGTCCGGAACGGATTGCGCCGCGACTTCCACGACATCGTAGCCTGCCGCTTTCAGCGTATCCATGACCGCATGATAGGAAGCGCCATGTTCAGGCGAGAAAGCGATCTTGAAATTCTTGTCGACATCCTTACGTAAAGCGATGCTCAGGCAATCCTTATAATAAGCATCATCGACTTCCTTACCGACGATATGGATCAGCGACTGATCGTAATCACCGATACTGATGCCTAAGACATCGTCGATCTTGTCGACTTCTTCGATGATCGCATCCACCAGTTCGGGAATCAGCTGACAGCCGTTCTCGTCGTAGAGTTTATAGCCGTTGTATTCTTTCGGATTATGAGAGGCTGTGATCATGATGCCGCCATCACAATGGAAATAGCGGACCGTATATGACAGTTCCGGCGTCGGACGCAGGGAATCAAAAATATATACGGTGATGCCATGGCTCGCCAGCAGCGCCGCGGAATCGAAGGCGAATTCCCGGGAATTGAAGCGGTTGTCATAGGCGATCGCTACGCTGTTCTTACCGGTCTTGTTCAGATAATTCGCAAAGCCCAAAGTCGCCTTCCGGATCGTATAGATATTCAGCCTGTTCGGTCCAAGGCCCATCAGACCCCGCATGCCTGCCGTGCCGAATGCCACATCCGTATAGAAAGCATCCCTGATTTCCGTCTCGGACATCGCTTTTAGCGTTTCTCTTTCTTCATCCGACAATGCAGGATGATTCACCCAATAGTTGTATTTCTCGATGTAGTCCATAAATAACCCCCTATTATTAAATAAGGGAAGAACTTCTTCCCTTTGTTTTTTTACTCAATCACCTTTTGTGTTCTCAAGATTTCTTCAATAGATGTAATTGCTGTATCTTCATCTTCGCCTTCACATGTAATCGTGATTTCGGATTGAGTCGGGATACCTAATGACATGACACCCATGATCGATTTCATATTCACAGATCTCTCTTTGAACGAAACCTTGACATCACATTTAAATTTACTGGCAGCGTTCACAGCAACTGTTGCAGGACGAGCATGCAAGCCTACCGGATCAATTACCAATACATTGATTTCCTTCATCTCTAGTCCTCCTTTTCTAGAATACTATCTAATAAATATTATAATAATGTAAGCGCTTTATTTTCAAGACAAAAATACGATCATTTGTGGTATGTTTCATGATTCAGAATCTTGAAACTGCGATAGATCTGTTCCAGAAGGATCAGTCTTGTCATCTGATGCAGGAAAGTCAGATCCGAGAGTTTCAGACGTTCATCGGCACGTGCCAGGATCTTTTCTCCCAGACCCAGTGAACCTCCGATTACGAAGCAGATCCTCGGATAACGGATAAAAAGCTGATCCAGCTTCTCTGACAGTCCGATAGAATCGATACTTTTGCCATGCAGATCCAGTAGGATCACATAATCATTCCTATCAATCATATTCAAAAGGCGTTCCGCTTCCACATCAAGCATCTGTTTTTCGTTGTCTCTGATGGGTTCGTCTTTGACTTCGATGATTTCCAGTTTATGATAACGGTTGATCTTACGCTGATAATCATTGATCAGCGCGAGAAGATGCTCGTCTTTTACTTTGCCTACGCAAATCAGTTTAATCATGAAGCGCACCCAGCATCAGACTCTGGCCATTGCGGATGACTTCAAAGGACAGTTCCTCGCCTGGCAGATATGCCGCATCCAGATAATCATCCAGGTCTTCGATGACGATCCCGTTGATTTTCGCAACAACATCTCCGGGTCTGACCATCGCTTGGGCAGCCAGCGAGTTTTCTCTGACTTTCTCGACATACAATCCGGAGATGATCTCCAGATCCAGATTCAGGTTGGTCTTTTCATATGCAGGCATCTCTTTGATATAAGTTCCTTTGATCCCGAACTGTTTTTTCTCGACTTCTTGCCCGGCGATGAGACGGTCGGCAACACGCTGCATCTCGTTGGCAGTCAAAACAAATGTCTGGTCACTGTCTGTTTTCATGGTGACCATTCCCGCCACTTCTCCGTTCATATTGATCAAAGGGCTTCCGGAATATCCGCTTTCCAGATCGCTGCTGATCGAGATCACATCCAGATAATATACCAATCTCGAGCCATTATATATGATGCTATTATCGACCGTGAGGATCCCTTTTGAAACCATGCCCAATGCGACACTCGATGCATAATCCAGCGATACAGGAGTCCCGATGCTGATGACGAATTCTCCCGGTTTCAGCAGTTTCGCATCCGTGAGTTTCAAAGCGGTAACATCAAAAGGGATCTCGACGCTCAAGACAGCAAGATCGGTAAATGGATCGAAACCGACCACTTTCGCACTGACGCTGTAGCGGGAATCGAAAACAACACTGATATTCTGCGCATCCGAAACCGCATGACAGGCAGTAATGACATAGGTGCTGTCGTCTTGCTTATAGACAAAGCCGCTGGCGATCGTTCCATCCGCATTGATTGAAACGATGCTGGCGATATCATTTGCTACGACCTTGGTGAAATCTGTCGAAAATCCGGTCACATTGTATTCGCTGATCAAAGGATCATGACTGTTCTCTTGCTGAGCAGGACGGAATGATAAGAAAAGCAGCCAGATAAAAGCCAAAGCAATCAGAAGGAATATGAAACGGTCATTCTTTTGCATATGTCGCCTTTCTATCAGTCGATCAGACTGCATGGAAGATATCGGCACGGATCCACCCTGATCCCGTTCACTTCGAACGTCAGATGCAGGTGAACGCCCTCAGAACGTCCGGTATTGCCCATCTGGCCGATCACATCGCCGCGATGGACATTCTCCCCGACGCTGAAATAAGCGGATTTATTCAGATGCATATACATCGTTCTTACGCCATTCTGATGGTTGATGATGATATAGTTGCCCATATCATATCGGTAGCCGACCTGGTCGACTACGCCGCTATCGACCGCATAGATCGGTGCATATTTTTCATAACGGTTGGTCAAGTCGGTTCCTGTATGACCGAAGTAGCAGCCGAAGTGGCAGCTGATACGCGGGTTGTCCACCGGCCAGATGTAGTTTCCTGTACCGACCATGATGACCTGTTTCGTACCTACGGCGATCACGCCCCGTTTCGGCTGTTTTATTACCGTCTCGGACAGCAGTTCACCGGATTCCAGCACTCCATTTACCCATTTTTCTTCATACAGAACATTCTTGATTCCTGTCTCTTCCTGGACGCGGACCTCATATTTGCCTCGTTCCAAAGTATTATCCTCGATGTATTCCGGCGTTTCCGGAGCAACAAACTGCTGGGAAAGCCGTTCTCTGGTCACTTCGATCGTGATCGGTGAAGTATAATATGTGACATTCAGCTGCATTCCCGGAACGATGACCTGATTCTCAGACAGCAGCACATCCGGGTTCAGCATCTTGATCTGTCTGGCGGACATATCGCCGAAATAGTAGCCGACGCCCTGCAAGGTATCGCCTTCCTGGACGGTATAATATTCCCTGTCTGTATTTCTTCCATAGCAAAGGAAGTTGTAGATCTGTTCTTCGCTGGTAAAGATCTCGTCCGGAGAAACGATCGCTTCCCGGGTATTGATGTTTTCATATAGCTGGACATGCGTTTCAACGCTTCCCAGTTCCGTCGGCGAAGGAATGTTTTCCTGACGCATCAGTTTCAGCAATGCTTCTTCGGAGATGAAATTGGTATAGAACCGTTCCAGCGCTCTGGAGAATTCCGCATAATCCCTTACATAGATGATCTCATAGATATCCTCGCCGGTCGAAAACTCGACGGCTGTCGTTTTGACGCCCAGCAGATTGTTTCCCTGGAGATAATCCATGATGGCATCATCTACGTTAGAAAACTCCGCATATGACTTTTCCTCAACGACATAGATGTCATCGCTCAGTCCCAGTTCCGTATTCGGAAAGAACGGTTCATACGCTTCATAGGCTTTATCGATCAGAGAATACAGATAATCCAGATCATGGACCACGCCGATGAAACGTCCGTTCGTATAGATCTTGTAGTAAGTCTTTTCATTGCGGCTATAGGAAAGGATCTCTTGCTGGACAAGCGATTTTTCATTCCATATATATGCTTTGATCGGCGAGTCAGATGAAAACAGCTGCGGATAGATCACAGCGATCACCAGAGCCAGAATCAAAGAAACAAGGATCGTAATAATCTTTTTCAATCAGTTTTCCTCTTTTTTAATTCCATAGAAAGCAAAGATATCTTTCTCGTAAGCCAGTTTGATCCTGCCGGTAGGACCATTACGATGCTTGGCGATGCTCAGTTCGACATCTTCCCGCTCCTCATCCTGATGTTCATCCGGATTATAGTAGGAATCGCGATACAGCATCAGCACCAGGTCGGCATCCTGCTCAATCGCTCCCGATTCACGCAAGTCCGAAAGCATCGGACGTTTATCGGTACGCTGTTCCACTCCGCGGGAAAGCTGCGATACCGCGATGACCGGTATGTTCAGTTCCCTGGCCAAGGCCTTCAGGCTGCGCGAGATGTCCGCGACTTCCCGTTCACGCGTCTCTCCTTTTGAAGTGGACTGGATCAGCTGCAGATAGTCGACGATGATCAGATAGAGTCCGTGTTCCATGGAAAGCTTGCGGGCTTTCGCATAGATTTCGGAAACCTTGATGCTGGAAGAATCATCGATAAAGAAGTTCATCTTCTTCAGCTGCTGCGTCGCTTCGTTGATCTTGGACCAGTCCGTATCATTCAAAGTGCCGGTATTCAGTTTCTGGAACGGCACCCTGGACTGGGCGGACAGGATACGCATGGCAATCTGTTCTGCCGGCTGTTCGATCGAAAAGATCGCGACCGAGCCCGGCGTCCTCTGGGCCGAATTCAAAGCGACATTCAAAGCAAACGTCGTCTTGCCCATGGAAGAACGCGCCGCCACGATTATGAGGTCACCTTTCTGGAAGCCTGCGGTCATCCGATCGAGGTCGGAAAAACCTGTCTTTACGCCGGTGATCGTGCTTCCTGCTTCCTGTATCGCTTCGATGTGCCTGATGGTATTGTCAAAGACCTCTTCGCCAGTCAGGAAATCCGAACTGACCTGTGAGCGGGTCACTTCGGTGACTTTCTTTTCGACTTTTTCCAGCAGTTCGCCGATTTCCGTACTTCCATCATAGGCGTCATTCGAAATCTCTTCGCCCACCTTGATGATCTTACGTGCCAGAGATTTATTCTTTACGATGGCGATATATTCCTTCGTGTTTGTCGCAGAGACCGTCGAACCGGTCAGTTGCATCAGGTATTCCAGTCCTCCTACTTTATCGAAAACACCGAAATCTTTCAGCTTGGCCGATAAAGAAACGGTATCCACTTTTTCCCTGTTCTCGTACATGGAACGCATGATATTGTAGATGGTCTGATGGCGGTCCAGATAAAAATCGTCCGGAAAAATATCTCCATCGATGCACTGCCTCATGGCATCCTTATACAGCAGGATATTGCCCAGCAGCGATTCTTCCGCTTCCAACGAGTAAGGTATGATCTTGTTGCTCATATTATTCCTCTGTCAGTATCACTTTCAATGTGGCGATCACATCTTTGTATAATTCGACTTTCACATCATAGGTCCCCAGCTGATTCAAAGGTTCGCTGTTGATGATCTTGCGCTTGTCGATGACGTAACCGTCTTTCTTGACCGCTTCCTCGATCTGCTTGGTCGAAACGGATCCGGAGACCTTTCCTTCCTTGGCTTTTACCTTGAATTCATACGTCCTCTTCTCAAGCGTTTCCTTCAGCTCCTGCGCCTTTTCTCTGTTTTCCGCATCCAGCTTCTGCGCATCGGCATTCTGCTTGTCCAGGACCTTCTTGGCCCCCTCGGATTCCATTACGGCCAGACCCCTGGCGATCAAATAGTTTCTTCCATAGCCATCCGCCACCTGTTTTATATCACCTTTTTTTCCTACTTTCGGAACATCAGTCAACAGTATTACTCTCATCTTTCCCTCCTGCAAAATATTCATCCAGTACCTGAAGCAGTTCAGCTTCAAGTTTCGGAACGCTGCCATGGCTCACCTGCAGACCGGCAGCCGTCATATGGCCTCCGCCATTCATCTTTTCCATGATCACCTGAACATTGATCTTGCCTTTGGATCTGGCGGAAATCATCGTTTCTTCTTTCTCGGTATTGCAGACCACGAAGGCAGCTTCGATCTCTTTCGCTTTTACCATCATATCACATGCCTGGGAAGCGATGGAACGAGGGAAGTTCCCCTGTTCGATCGCGGAAATGATGACATCTTTCTTATACGCCTTTCCGGCATCGATGATCTTGCTGCGCTGGATGATGTTGTCGTAAGGCTCCTGCGACAGCTCGTCGCACAGCAACGGATCGGCTCCATAATTTCTCAGCTGTTTCGCCACATCGAAGGTCCTCGAGCCTGTACGGAAACGGAAATGATCCGTATCGATCAGCACGCCCAGATAAAGGATATTGGCCTCTTCCGGAGTAATGCTGATGTTCCGCCCGAAATAAGGCAGGAACTCGGAAGTGATCTCGCAGGCCGAAGATGCGGCTGCTTCGATGTATACGAACATGGCATCCACATCCAGATCCGCTCTTCTGCGATGATGATCGATGATCGCGATCCGTTTGGATTCTTTCAAAAGATTCGGACTGTTCGATTGCGCGGCGCTGTGATGATCGACCATGATGACGAGCGTTTCCTCATTCAGCAGATCCAGCGCTTCATTCTCGGAGATGAAACGATGCTTCGTTTCCAGGATGTTGCGGTATCTGCGCATCACGTCGCCGATCATCGATTCGATCCCGCCGCTGCGGCTGACGATATACGCCGGCTTATCGAGGCTGATCGCGATATTCGACATATTCAGGGCGGCAGCCACGCAGTCCGCATCCATGTCCCTGTGGCCGACGATGATGACTTCCTTGGAACGTTCGATCAGGTCCTTGATCGTATTTGCCGTGACCCGGACTTTGGTCTTGCTTTGCTGCTCACGGGCTTCGGTCGTACCGCCGTAGAAGGTCGCATCATCTCCCATCTTCCGCACCACGACCTGGTCTCCGCCTCTGGTCTGTGCCAGATCCAGCAGGCTCTTGGCCGACTCATCCAGTTCCGTCA
>CADBPB010000016.1 GCA_902796525.1 uncultured Erysipelotrichaceae bacterium
ATCGGGATGATCGTGTTCGCATAGTCTTTGATCGTCGGCCAATCGACGCCGTTCGGTTCGTTGCAGATTTCATAGATGACGTTTTTCTTATCCTTGCAGTCTTTCGATGCCCGATCGAGGAAGTCTTTCGCATCTTCGATATATTTGTTCGGATCGCCATCGGAAAGGATATGCCAGTCCAGGATCACATACATGTCGTTTTTTTCTCCGCATTCGACGCCTTTCATCATCAGCTGGTAGAGCTTTTCCTTATCTCCTCCGGTACAGTATCCGAAGGAACCCATGCCGTAGGTATACATGGCCATGCGGAAGACATTGACGCCCATGACGTGCGCGAGGTCGTGGAAGGTATCATCCGTGACATAGCGCTCGGAACCCGAGATGCCATAGCTGGAAATGCCTCTTAGGATGACAGGTTTCCCGTCTTCGCCGCAAAGCTGACTGCCGATGACCTGGAGCTGCCCCCTGGAAGAGGGACGGTCTTTTCCGTCAAACGATTTCTTCGGTCCGCAGCCGATTAGAACGATCAGACATAAGCAGATCAGTAACAGTTTCTTCATAACAGTACCTCCAGTGTATGTGTTTTATGATCATCAGGGATCCTGATCCCATCATGTATTTCTTTTCCGTCATACAGGCAGATGCTGGCAGGGTTCATTCGGTAATCGTTCACTTTCCTGATCGCGATCTCGATCGGAGTGTCGTTGATACGAAGGGTATAACGGAAGGAATCGCCGTTCAGGATCGGATCGATGATCAGTTCGTTTCCCTTGAAATGCAATCCCAGGATCTCATAGTATGCCAGCGTCAGCCAGGAAGCGGTTCCCGAAAGGATCGGTCCGATGCCTTCGCCGGTCTCGGAATTGTTGTACTGGGTGCAGAAGCGCGGATTGCCTTTCAGGACATAGGGATCTGCCAGCGTCTTGTAAGGAAGGGTCCGGTCGATCATGAAGAAGGCCAGGTTTCTCAACCGTTCCGCCAGTTTCTCATCTTTGACTGTCTTCGCTTTCTTCAGGCAGGCGACCGTGCACATCATCGCCGCATGTTTGAAGACGCCGCCGTTCTCTCTGTCGCCCGGGAAATAGAAGGAAGAACCCGTCACGATCCCGAGCTTGTCGTAATCGACCGGCGTGACCAGTTTCAATCCCGCATCTGTCTTGAGATATCTGTCGATGACATCCAACATCCTGTTTATCTTATCTTCATCCGCAATGTCTGCCAGGAGCGGCCAGGAGAAGCCGTTAAGATAGTAGGTGCCATCGATGCTTTCGTCCAAGGAAAGACCGTCTCCGGTCGAACCGAGATAGGCATATTCCCGTCCGTCGTTGATCAGGCAGCGCGCATAATAGTCTTTGATCCAGGCGTTCCGGTTCACAGAATCGGCCACGCTTTCAGAAATCATGCGGCATTTCTCTGCCAGTTCATATTCATGAAGAGCTTCGGCCATTTCTGCTAGTTCGTCGGCCGCGATCTTCAGCAGACAGGCGTTCATCACCGATTCGCTCTGATCGTTTTCCCAGGCCGTACCGAATGGCTGACCTTTTTCTTCCAGCTGTTTATGATACAGTTCTTCTTTTTCCGGACCTTCCAGGACATTCTTATCCAGTCTCAGGCAGTCGTTCCAGTCCGCTTTGTCAAGCAGAGGCAGACCGTGCTTTCCTACCGAGATCATTCCGGAATAGGTAACGATGCTGTCGAGCGTTTGATATAAAGGCCTTGCCCGATCGGAAGCGGCCATCCGGATCTCTTCCTTGAGGAAATCAAGGTCTCCGCTTAATGAATAGTAACGGTAGATCGCCTGTATCAGCCACAGCTGGTCGTCCGAGCACATGCCCGGCTCTTTGCCGCGGGTCGTGAAATTGTGGTAGGCGTAGCCGAATTCAAAGACGTTTTCCGCCCAGGAACGAAGCAGTTTCTTAACCAGTTCATCCTGCCCGCAAGCATGCATATAGTACATGGAAGCGAAGATATCCTGGATCTCCCGGAAGCCGGTTTCCCGATAGGATTTCTGCGTCCAGGCGAAGGAACGGGAGACATAGGTCTGATACAAAACCTGGAACGGCAGGTTCCTTGACAGATAGGAATCGCTGTCGGGATCGCCGTTCTGTACCTGGAGAAAAGAATAGTAGCGGTCGTTGTCGGCGACCATCTTCTGATACGTTTCCTCCAGACGAGCGGGATCCCTGTATTTTTCATACAACGCATCCAGATGGGTATCGAAGAGTTTCCTGACATCGGTCTCATCGTCATCCATGCCTACAAAGCAGTCGATGAGCGTTTCCTTTTCCAGATGGAACGATCTGCCCATTGCGAAGAAAGCGGCCTGACGGCGGGAGTGGGCGTTGGACAGCTCAGCGATCATCTCCGGCTGTTCCAAAGAACCGGAACCGATGAAGTCGTAAAG
>CADBPB010000017.1 GCA_902796525.1 uncultured Erysipelotrichaceae bacterium
ATCCACTCTGCTGTATCTGAGAAACAAAGCCAGAACGCTCAATACCGACAAACTGATCAATCCGGCGATAAAAATCGTCCTGTATTTGGCCAGATCTAGTTTAGTGGTCTTTCCGATCACCGCCATCGAAATGAAGAATCCGGTCGCAAAGACAAACGCCATGAAGATATCGGAAAACTGATAGGCAATGAAAACCGTGGTAAACGAAAGGCCGTTCAGTATCGCATAAAGAAAGAACATTGCCAACAGCTGTATCTTATTCAAGCGATAGATATAATGGCCCATCGCAAAGGAAATGCCCAGTTCGACCAGAAAGATTGGTATAAATGCGTAGGAGAAAGATACCATCAGATGATATATCAGTCCCCTGCCTGCAAAACTCCTGAAACACAGATAAGAAATCGCCGATGTCACAAGCAAGCCAAGCGACATATAGACGAATACACTTTGGATGTACTGACTGAACGAATAGGAATCACGGTCCAGATCGTAGGTATCGTACGGATTGTTCATGGCTTCGTTCCCTATTTCAGCTGATCCTTCAGAGACTTCCCTATTTTCGGCAGTTCGACTCCATAGTCATCGGCGATCGTCGCACCGATATTCGCAAAACTGCTTCCCAAAGCCAGTTCCTTCGGTTCCTTGAATGATTTTGAATAAATGATGACCGGAATCATCTCTCTGGTATGATCGCTCCCCTTCCAGGTCGGATCGTTTCCGTGGTCGGCAGTGATATACAGGATGTCGTCCTCTTTCATGGCATCCAGCAAGTCCGGAAGATTCTCATCGAAATCGACCAGTTCTTTCGCATAGCCTTCCGGATTGCGGCGATGGCCCCATTTGGCATCGAAATCAACCAGGTTCGTGAAGCAGATGCCGTTGAACTCTTCTTTTGCGACATCGATCGTCTGTCTCAAACCTTCGTGAGAAGATTTCGATTTGATCGCTCTGGTGATTCCGCAGGTATTAAAGATATCGTTGATCTTGCCGATGGAAATTACATCATAGCCCGCATCCTTCATGCTGTCTAGTACGGTGCGATCGCTTGGCGACAGCGCATAGTCGTGCCGGTTTGCCGTTCTTGTGAAATTATCTGCCTTGTCTCCGATGAACGGTCTGGCAATGATCCTTCCGACCATCCATTCCGGACGCGAGGAACAGATCTTTCTGGCGATATCGCAGACGCGATAGATCTCATCGATGCCGAACAGTTCTTCATGAGCTGCGATCTGTAAAACGGAATCCGCGGAAGTATAAATGATCATCTCTTTTGTTTGCAGCTGCCGTTCTCCGAGATCTTTGATGATTTCCGTGCCGGAAGCGGCATAGTTTCCGATGAATTTATGACCCGTCTGCTCTTCCAGTTCCCTCATCAGGTCCTCAGGAAAGCCTGTATCCGTAAAAGTGACAGCCGGCTGGGTGGTAAGCACGCCCATGATCTCCCAATGGCCGGTCATCGTGTCCTTGCCGACCGACTGTTCGTGGAGTTTTCCATGATAAGCCAGCGGCTTTTCGACCGGCGGATTGCCTTGCACCTCGGTCAGATTGCATAAACCAAGGGATTGCAGATTCGGGATCTTATATTTTCCTTCCGTCGCTTTAAACATATGTGACAGCGTATTCGCGCCATCATCGCCATAAAGATAGGAAGTTTCCTCCGAACCGACACCCAGCGAATCGATAACGACGACAAATGTTCTTCTATTGATCATTATTCTTTCCTCCTGATCCTGCCAAAGGATGAGCTTTCAGGTAGATTTCCCTCATCCTCTCGCTTTCGACATGCGTATAGATTTCCGTAGTTGAGATATCCGAATGACCCAGCAGTTCCTGTATTACTCTGAGATCGGCACCGCCTTCCAGCAGATGCGTCGCATACGAGTGACGCAGCTTATGCGGAGTGAGATGCTTGCGGATCCCTGCTTGTATTATACTATCTTTCAGGATCCTTTCGACATACTCGGAATAGATTTTCTTCCCCTTCTCGTTGATGAAAAAGTAATTGATACTGTTTTTGGACCACAACGGACGGATATTCGAAAAATAGCGTTTCATCAGTCCCAGCGTCAGATCCGGGATCGGCACGATACGCTCTTTGTTGCCTTTTCCGATGACATTGACGAAGCCGTCCTGCAGATTGACCTGCGAGATCCTGAGATTGCAGCATTCGCTGACCCGGATCCCCAGGCCATAGATCGTTTCCAGCAGACAGTGCTTGAACAGTTCCAAAGGCTGCTCATCATCAAAAATGCCCATCAGACGGTCGATTTCTTCTTTCGTCGCATAGATCGGCAGTCTTTTTTCTGACCCGCTGACATGCATATTCATCGTGGGATCTTTGATATCGTATTTAAAATTCAGGAAACGATGCAGATTCCTGACGGTCGTTTTGATCCGGTTGATCGAAGCCGAGGCATATCTTTCATCGATCTGATAGACAAATTCATCCAGCAAAAGATCATCGACGTCTTCGATGTTTAAGATATGATTCTGGTCGAGAAATTCCTGGTAGATCTTAAGATCGCGGGAATATGATTTAACGGTATTATCCGCTTTTCCTTCGTTGGTAGCGATCGCAATGATATATTCCTTGATCGCTTTATCCGTTTTCATGTTTCTTCCTGCTTTGCGCAGTGGCGTAAAGCTGTTCGGCAGCTTCCAACGCAGAAGCCGAATCATCCAGAGAGGAAATATAGGCGATTTCCCTGATGATCTCCTCGTGATTCAATTGACGTACCTTCGTCTTGGTTTCAAGCAGATCATCTTCCTTGTAGATGTAGTAATGCGCATCGGCGCAGGCAGCCACGGAAGGCAGATGCGTGATGCAGATGACCTGTTTATTTTCGGCGATTTTAGCGATCTTCTGGCCTACGGCTAGCGCCGTCTTGCCCGAAATGCCTGTATCGATCTCATCGAAAATGACCAGAAAGACCTCGCTGATTGAGGTGAATACGCTCTTAAGTGCAAGCATCAGACGGCTGATCTCACCGCCGGAAGCGACATTGCGCAGCGGTTTCGGTTCTTCATTCTTATTCAGCGCGATATAGAACTCTACATCGTCGATTCCCTGAGGACCCAGTTCCGTTTCATCCATCCGGATCTGGAAATTCACATTCGTTAGCAGCAGATCGTCGCACTGGATGCGGATCTGTTCCTCCAGTTCCCCGGCTTTCGCGATCCTTTCATTGCGGATCTGTCCGGCGATCGAATAAGCCTGTCGATACGCTTCCTCAAGCTGTTTCTTTTTCTCGTTCAGAACGTGGTCCTTATCCTGGAAGAAAGCGATCTTTTCTTCCAGCTGTTTCTGTTTTTCCAGCAATCCGGCAACATCCGTATCGTGTTTCCTCTTCAGACGGGAATAATTGTACAGACGCTGCTCGATCTGATCAATATTAAGATCCTCTTCGAATGTCGCATAGAGGTCTTTCAGCTTATCGATCTCATCATTGAGCTGATAGTAAATGCCATCGATGTTGTCTCTGACTTGCCGGATCAGTTCATCGCTGATATGCAGTTCTTTGATGATTGTCGAAAGTTTTTCTCTGATACCGCTGTCTCCATCGTAAAGATCGAGCACCTGACTCAGCATCCCGATGTATTTTTCCTGTGATTTGTAACGTTCTTCTTTCTGAAGCAGTTCCGTTTCTTCGTTCACATCCAGTTCCGCTTCTTTGAGCTCCTGAAGATCGAAACGGTAATATTCCAGTTCCGCTTCATTATAGGTATTCTCGCTTAATTCCCGATATTCTTTCTCGAGTTTCTGATATGCCGCATATGCATCCTGATAAGAATGATAGATTTCCTCATCAGCGACGTAACGGTCCAAAAGATACAGGTGATTTTTCTTATTGAGAAGATACTGGCTGTCTTTCTGAGAATGAATATCGATATGGTCAGCAAAAAGCTGTGAAAGGAAATTCAATGTAACGGACATCTCGTTGATGCGGATCGTATTGTGGTTGTCGCGCGAGATGACGCGGCGGACGATGATCTCGCCGTCGTGATCGATCTCCGCTTCCTTCAGCAGTTCATCCATGGATTCATCGACGCTGAAAACACCCTCGATGATCGCCTTTTCCTGACCAGTCTTGATGATGTCGGGATCGGCTTTCCCACGGATCAGAAAAGATAACGCGCCGACGATTATGGACTTCCCTGCGCCTGTTTCACCGGTAAAAACATTAAAAAAAGGATGAAATTCCAGATGCAGTTCATCGATGATCGCATAGTTTTTGATATACAGACTCTTAAGCATGCAGATCCTTCTTTATTCTATCAAATAACTGTTCCATATCGCCATCCATGACTTTGATATTCCCGATAAAAACACCGATCCCGTCATCCGAACCGCAATAATAGACATGTTTATAATTCTTTCTGATTCTTGTCAGACATTCTTCGTCGGTCAGATTGAAGCATTCGCAATCGATCAGATCGTATGGAAACGCATTCGCCGTGATGACATCTTTCAGTTTCAGCAGTCCGGTACCGCTGCCAAGGATCGCCGCCTCCGCTTTCTCATTATTCACAAGAAAATGCCATTTTCCTAAATCATTCCGTACGGAGGGATCGGTATCGGAACAGAAGAGACATCGTTTTTCAGTAATAATGATCACTGGTTCATTGATTCTGTTTAAGGTATATACCGCGTTTGCAAGGTCTCTGGCATCTTTGGGATGGATCACATATGCGTCTTTGAGCTGTGCCAGCGATATTCTGGATAGCGATGGATCGTCAAAGCAATAGAACAGCGCCGCTTTCCGTAAGGAAGCGATCTCATTCAGCAGCGGCATCTGTTTCATCAACACGGAAGCATCGATATAGACGCACGGTATGATTCCCGTTTCCATCGCTCCTTTGACAAGATACAGAAAATCTTCTGTCCCTGTCTTGACCTGCAGACAGCGATCGGGACAGGAAGCAAACAAGTCCGCCAGACCGTCGTGATCCACGGTGCTGTTAGAAATGCATAAGATACAGTCATCTTCTGCCATGAGCCTGCGGATGGTCCTGCCAATGATCGTGAATGGCTTGAGATTCGTTTCGTTTTCCGCGATATAGGGGCGTCCGTCCTTCCGATTGAATGGCAGCGTACAGGAAGCGAGCTGTCCGTTTTCCGCATAGGAATAGCCCTTCCCTTGCTTCACGAGACAATGTACGACAACCAGACGGCTGTTTTTCCGTACGCTATGGAACGCCCGTGACAGCTGCTTGTGGCTGTGACCGTCGATCGGACCGAGATAGTCGATATTGTAACGCCTGAATACATCCTCGTCGATGATCGCTTTCTTGATCGAATCCTTGAGCTTATGGATCCCCGAAATGATCTGTTCGCTGCTCTTTATGCCGCTCAGCGACTTTTTGACCCCTTTTTTCAAGCCGTTATAGACTTCGGTCTGCCGAAGATCGTTCACGATCTTATTCAAGGCATTCACGTCCTTGTCATGACGGTCAAGATAGACGATGATCAGTCTGAGACCGTTCGCCTGCATCTGCCGGATCAGATCGAAATCCAGGATATCTCCATCGCTCATCACATAGACGACATGTCCTGCCTGAGACAGCTTTGATCTGGATGCCACGACCCCCATCGCTTCCGCCAGCGAGACATTGTCATGGAAAGACTTGCCGCATCCGTCTTCGCAAAGGATCTTCTGTGCATAAGAAAGATGATTGCTGCTGAAAAGAAGGATATCGTCGTCATCGAAAATCCGTCGAAGTTCGAGAGTCACCTCTACAGCGGAAAGATTCTCGGCCAGATAGCCGCCTTCCCTGCTGAAACGATCGATCATCCTGTCGCGGATCTCCTGACAAAGCAGCAATGTTTCCTGTTCTGACAGTCTGCCGGATTCTCTCTTATCCATCAGCGCTCCTTCAGTTTCATAAGCAGTTCAACAAGATATTTCGCATCGAATGGCGCATTTTCCAGAAAACGAAACAGCGCATCGAATTCCTCATCGATCCGTTTCTGCAGTGTTTCAACATCGCAGAACTGCAACGCGGTCAGTTTCTCGTTGCGTACATCGCTCAGGTTTTTTCCCATTTCTTCTTCCGATTTGATCACATCGAAGAGATCGTCCTGATCCTGAAAGATATGTCCGATCATCGAACCGAGCTTCGTAAAGTATTCTTCTTTTTCCAGCCTGCCGATATACATCGGGATCAGACAGGCGATCTTGAACAGACCCGAGGTCTTGTTTTCCTGTATGAGATACAGCTTGTCGCTGTCCAGGTCTCTGCTGTCGCTGGTGACATCCAGAAGCTGCCCGTAGATCATCCCATCCCTTCCGGCATAGGTGCTTAAGGCCCGGATGATTCGTACTTTGACATCGCTGTCATAATCCTTGGATTCACTGACGATACGGAAACTGTCCGTCAGCAGCTGGTCGCCCGTCAGTATGGCGATATCTTCCCGGAACGCCTTATGCAACGATGGCTTCCCTCTTCTTAGATCATCGTCATCCATGGCGGGAAGATCATCGTGAATCAAAGAATAGGTCTGGATGAATTCCAGCGCCATGGCGGCGTCAAAGCCTGTTTCTTCGGGTAGATCCATTCCCTTGAGGATCGCAAAAATGATACGCGGACGAAAACGTTTTCCGCCTTCCAGCGCATAACGGGAAGCCTGCAGAATCAGATCGTCCCGCTGGCCATCCAGATATTTTCTGATGTGGTTTTCAAAGTTACTGTTCATCGTTCAATTCGTTGATCTTATCCTGGAATGTCTTAAGCTGTTCCTTCAGCGTTTTGGCCAGTCTGAGGCCTTCTTCGTACAGACGGATGGATTCTTCCAGCTGCGCATCGTCTTTTTCCAGCTTGTCAACGATTTCCTCCAGTTTCTTCATCTGCTGTTCAAATTTCAATTCTTCAGGCATCGGTTCCCCTTTCCTGGGCGACGATCTCGCCATCGCTGAAGCGCAATGTGAATGCCTGCGGCTTCAGGTCTATTTTGCGTTTTACGGGATGGTCATTCTGTATAACTAAAGTATAACCCCTTTTCAGCACATTCTGGGAGCTGTAAGCTTCAAGCAATGTATTTAATCGTTTCAGATGCAACTGTTCGTTATTCAAAGCGAAATTGACTTTAAAACGCATTCTGTCGCCAAGACTTTGCATATTGTCCGCATGATGCGTAATCTGATGAAGCAGATGCGTCTTGATCGTATCGATATGATGATCGATCTTCAAAGCAAGCTGTTCATAGTGATGACGGTAGCCGATGAAACGTTCCAGAAGAAAATCGTAGCGCAGATATTCCCTGTCCATGCGTCCGGTCATATATTTGCGCAGCTCATACAGAGAATCATTCAAAGCATCAGAAACATCAGTGATGTCGGGAGTGATCAGTTCTACCGCTGCCGTAGGCGTTGCTGCGCGCAGATCGGCAGCCAGATCGGCAAGAGAGACATCCTGTTCGTGACCGATGCCGGTCACGATGAACGTCTTGAGATCATAGATCGCATTGATCAGCTGCTCGTCATTGAAACAGAAAAGGTCTTCAAAGGATCCTCCTCCCCTGGCAAGAATGATCGCATCATAATCCAGCGGATCGACTTCTTTCAACCGTACGATGATATCCTGCGCGGCTTTCTCTCCCTGGACCAGGACCGGATAATAGTCGACGATACATAAAGGCCATCTTCGGAAAAAAGCGCGTTTGATGTCGGACATCGCCGCAGAATCATCTCCCGTCAGAACCGCGATCCTGTCTGGATAGTATTTCGGCAGACTGATCTTATGTTCAGGAGCGAATTTTCCTTCCGCTTCCAGTTTGATCCTCAGTTCTTCGTATTTCTGGTAAAGATCGCCGATCCCGTCCAGACGGATCGATGAGACATAGAGCTGCAGTCTTCCCTGGGCTTCATAAATGGAAGCGGAAGCCTTGAGGATGACTTTATCTCCGTTCTTGGGGCGGAATGTGAGTTTCGAGGCGTTCCCATGAAACATCACGCAGTCGATGGAGCTCTGTTCGTCTTTCAGGCAGAAATAAAGGTGACCGGACACCGATAACGAAAGATTCGATATCTCGCCGATCACATTCAGATTCTGCAGATTCCTGTCGTTATCGATCTTGTATTTGAGATAACGTACGAGATTGCTTACGCTAAGTTGCTGCATAGATTATCCAGTACTCCATTGATGTATTTGTAAGTATCAGGATCACAGTATTTCTGGCAGATGATGACCGCTTCATCGATGATGACGGCCTTGTCGTTGATGTTCTGCCGGATCTCGCTCAATGCTTCGAGTAAAACAGCCTGCTCTACATAATTCAGACGCTCGAAGTCCCAATTGTTCAGATAACCCGAGATCTCTTTGATATATTTCTCTTCATTAAGATAGATGTCTTCGATGATCGAATGTCCGAATTCCTCTTCGGGATTCAGATAATAATCGTTGTAGCATTCAAAAAGATCTTTCTTCAAAAGAAGATGCTGATAGATGACGGTAACAAGTTTTTCCCGTTTGGTATGACGATCTGACATACCAACATTATAGCATTTTCTTTGTTATAATATTAGTCGTGAAAAACAAGTTCCTGATCAACATTTTCCGTCACCTTCATACCATCAACCGGCACCGTTTTCTGGTGATGAAGATGTGTTTCCGCTGCGGAATGTACAAGCAGGGTCTCCTGCATGATCTAAGCAAATACAGCCTGGAGGAATTCATTCCTTCGGTCAGATACTACCAGGGATACCGTTCGCCTTACGGCAAAGAGAAGGAACTGAAAGGATATTCCCTGGGCTGGCTGCATCACAAAGGACGGAACAAGCACCACTGGGAATACTGGGTGGATCGTACCCACGGCTCGGAAGAACTGGTCTGCATCCGGATGCCGATGAATTACATGCTGGAATCGGTTCTGGATCGGATCGCCGCTTCGAAAGTATACAACGGTCCTTCCTATACCGACGGCAAGCCTCTGGAATTCTTCACGTCTTCCAAGGAATACCGCGTGATGAACCAGGAAAACGCCAGAGAGATCGAAGATCTTCTGCGCTATCTGCAAGAAAACGGGGAAGAAAAAGCCCTGGATTATTATCGAAGCTTATATTTAAAATTCAAAAGAAATGATCAGTGATTGCTGATCATTTCTTTTATCAACGCAAAGAATTCTCTTGTATAGTAATGCGGCTGCAGGATCCGCAGTCCGTGTCCGCCTTGGCAGCTGATCTGCCGGAAGCCGATCTTTTCTGCCAGAATATGCGCTCGATACAGATGGTAGGATGCCGAAACGATGACGATATCGGATCCGGCAGGATCACCGCCTTGTTTTTCTATCAGTTTTGCGGCATTTTCCAGATTCTGGAAGGTGTTGCGGCTTTGATCCTCGATCAGGATCTTTTCTTTCGGGATTCCGCTACGTATCAGGTATTCTGCGCCGCCTTTCGCTTCGCTCACCGGTTCGCTGGGACCCTTTGCCCCTGTGCAGATGATGAAAGTGTCCGGATTATTCCGATAGTAATCATAAGCGCTGTCCAGCCTGGCTTTGAAATCGAGGGAAGGACCGTCATCCCTGATCTGCGAGCCAAGAACGATCACATAATCTGCACCTTTTTCTGCCGGTTTCAAGGAATAAGATAATATTATGGCTTCCGTGATGATAAAAATGATCCCGAGGATCAGAAGCGTCAGGGAAAGGACTTTCGCCGTCCTGACATCGAGATGATCCCATGCTCTTGTGAGAAGGATCAGAAACGATCCCGCAGCCAGATAAAAGAAATTAAAAACGCGGTAAGGTCCCAGGATGCATATTACGATAATGCCATAAAAAAGAAACAGGATTCCTATCATGAAAATTATCTTTTTAACGACGGAAAAGAAAGATCCTCTCAGTTTTTGCATGATGTGGAAAATCTATCTGATTTCAAGATTCACGGCAATCTCATGATCCGTCTGGACCAGTTCGACGCCTGCTTCTTCCAACATTTTCTTGGATGCGATATTCCCTTCCGTTCCGGCATATTTATCGGATTCGTAGACGATTTTCCGGATACCCGACTGGATGATTGCCTTGGCGCATTCGTTGCATGGAAATAGAGAGACATACAAGGTGCAGTCTTTGACGGAGCGAGGCGAGTTGAGTATTGCGTTGAGCTCCGCATGCACGACGAAAGCATACTTCGTATCCAGAAAGCCGCCTTCTCTGTCCCAGGGGAATTCCCTGTCATCGCAGCCTCTCGGCATTCCGTTATAGCCGATCGAAACGACCTTGTTTTCGCTGTCGATGATGCACGCCCCTACTTGCGTATTGGGATCTTTCGAACGCAGCGCCGAAAGATGCGCCAGCCCCATAAAGTAATCTTCCCAAGAAATGATCATAATTAGCCTCCATAGCGTTGATAAACTTCAACGAGTTTATTTAACAGCCGATCCGCATAAGACTGAAATCCGAAATCTTTCAGCATCTGTACGATTTCCATATCGTTGCCTGCATAGATCGGTCGGATGTTTTTGATCGAGAGATATTTCATGAACAGCAGAACGATCATGACCAGAAGAAGGATCAGCGGTCCCTTATTCTCCGGATTTTCAAATATCAGATAAAGCAGATAGCCGGCGATCAGACCGCCGAGATGCGCCAGCCAGGCGGTCGTAGAGATGAAATTGATGCTGAGATTGATGATGATCAGAGGGATCAGATTGAGGAAATTCATCCGATTCGCTTTCAGACTGTCGATGATGAATACCAGCATGAAGGCATAAAGAGCCGCGGAAACGCCGACCAGGATGCTATTGTCCGACATGATGGCCTGAGACAAGGAGCCGGTCAGGATGCTGATCAGCAGCATGGCCAGATATTTCCAGCCTCCGTATTTCCGTGCGATATAGGATCCGATGAAATACATGGAATACATATTGGTAAACAGATGGAAAAAGCTGCCATGCAGAAAACCGCACAGGATCAGCCGGTAATACTGTTTCAAACCTAAGGTAAAGGTGTGATAATTGGCACCCAAAAAAATCAGGACGCTGTTGAAAGAATAGTTTCTGCTTAACAGATAGGTAATGAGATACAGAATGATGCAGACCGTCATGACTGTTTGGTTGCAGATCGCTCTGCGCTGTCGCATCAGCTGTTTTCTTCGTTCGAGGATGGCTTTGCGCATCTGCGAGGCCAGAGCAAAGATCTCTGATTCCTCATTCTCCACTTTATGAATGGCCTGATAGATCTCGGGATAGATCCCGTGAAGGTCTTCGCCTTGCGAATACCCTTCTTCCAGCTCCAGATGAGGATAGTCAGCCGCAGAAGAATATTCGTCTCTGGTGATATGGATGTCCAGGAAGCGGATCTCTTTCCCCAGACGTTCATGAATGGCTTTTATATAGTCGCCGATCCTGTCTTCTTCATCGCGATCGATCAAAGGAACAGCCAGAGAAACTCTTATCAGATTGAAATGTTCATCTTCGGGATTGACCAGCCATGCTTCTTCATTGGAATGCTGCTGGTAACGGTCCAGAACGATCTGCGAGAACGCATAACGGCTGATAAAGACATTGGTCAGCTGATACATCTTGTACTGGTCTTTTTTAGCCAAAATGCTTTCCTCCTTTGCTGCGGATATACTCTTTCATATATTCGGGCATTTCCGTCTGAAAACTGACGCGATCATGCGTCGCAGGATGGATGAACGACAGGAAATAGGCATGAAGATACTGTCCTGTAGCGTCGATGATCTTCTTTCCGTACTTGGCGTCATTGACGACGCTGTGATGAATATAGGCCATATGGACACGGATCTGATGGGTCCTGCCTGTCTGAAGGCTCACATCCAGCAAGGAAGAATCGTCATAGCGTTCCAGAACGGTAAAATCCGTAATCGCCGTTTTGCTGTTATGAGGCGTGACGCACATCATCTGACGGTTCTTTTCCGATCTTCCGATCGGCGCATCGATCTGCCCTTCGTTATTCTGGATGACGCCGCTGACAATCGCGTAATACTTACGGTAGCAGGTCTTGTCTTTCAATTGTTCCGCAATGAATCGATGGGCGGCATCGTTTTTGGCGCATACGATCAGTCCCGAAGTATCTTTATCGATCCGATGGATGATACCCGGACGGTAATATCCGTTGACATCCGACAGTTCTTTGCAATGATACAGCAGCGCATTGACCAGCGTGCCGTCGTAGGAACCGGGAGCGGGATGGACCACCATGTCTTTCGGCTTGTTGACGACAATCAGATCGCCGTCTTCATAGACGATGTCCAAAGGGATGTTTTCGGGTTGTATGTCGGTAAGCTCTTTTTCTTCGTAATGAAAAGTGATCACATCATCCGTATTGATGAGATATTTTTTGTTCGTTGGCTGATCGTTGACTTTGACTTCGCCGTTTTCGATCAGCTTCTGAATACCGGTCCTTGATAATGGAGTATTTTCAGCCAGATAGACATCCAGCCGGATACCGGCATCTTCTTCATTTACGATCTGTCTTATTTCAGGCATGGCGGATATCCTTCAGGTTGATCAGGATCAGCAGAACACAGCCGATGGTTATAAAGCTGTCGGCAATATTGAAAACAGGAAAATCATAGCCGATGATATAGAAATCCAGGAAATCGACCACATATCCCAGACGGAGACGGTCGATAAGATTCCCTGCCGCTCCGGCGATGATCAGAAGATAGGAGATCCTGGTCACAGCTGATCTCTCTTTGCTCAGCAGATAGATCAGAGCGATGACGGCTGCGATGGATACCAGCGAAAGAAAAGCGGTCTGATCCGTCAGGATGGAAAAGCCGGCGCCGGTATTGCGCACGTTGGTGATCGCAAAAAAGCCGGGGATCACCGTCAGTTTCTGGCCTAAGGCGAAATGCCGGACAATAAAAAACTTGCTGAACTGGTCAGCAGCAATCATCAGCAGAATGGCGATACAATCGATCAGAACTGTCATAAATAAAGAAACACGAATCATCGTGTCTGAAGTCGGTACGCTTTCAGCGCATGGGCGATCTGATCGGGACAGCTCGTCCCTTTCATACCGCACTGCACGCCTTCGAATGCATCGATCACATCATCGATCTTCATTCCGACAACGATACGGGAAATTCCTTTCAGATTCCCCTGGCAGCCGCCGATGACTTCCAGCGAATTGATTCGGTCATCTTCGATATCGAACGTATATTGGCGGGAACAGACGCCCTTTGGTACATATTCAAATTTCATCGTTTCACCTTCTCAACCATTTTATCGTAATTATACGGATATTTCTAGTTAATTGCCAGCAACTCTGTTAAAATGAAGATATGAAAAAAATACGTACCAGATTTGCGCCAAGTCCTACCGGTTATATGCATATCGGCAATCTCCGTACTGCTTTATATGCCTATCTGATCGCCAAGAAGGATGACGGTGATTTTATTTTACGCATCGAAGATACCGATCAGGGAAGACTGGTCGAAGGCGCGACGGATATCATTTATGACACATTGAAACAGTGCGGTCTCAGACATGATGAAGGCCCTGATGTCGGAGGCGACTTCGGTCCCTATGTGCAGTCCGAGAGGATGAGAGCAGGCATCTACCGCGAACACGCCCATAAGCTGATCGAAATGGGGAAAGCCCACTACTGCTTCTGCAAACCGGAAGAAGTCGCCAGAATGCGCGAAGAGGCCGGTGACTCCTTCTATTTCATCGATCCTTGCAATCGGCTGAGCAAAGAAGAGATCCAGCAGAAACTCGATCGGAATGAGGAATATTGCATCCGTCTGAACGTCGATGACGAAGGAACGACTTCCTTTACGGACGAGATCTATGGGACCATCACCGTTGAAAACAAGACTTTGGATGAGATGGTCCTGCTGAAATCCGATGGCTTCCCTACCTACAATTTCGCCAACGTCATCGATGATCATCTAATGGAGATCACCGATGTGGTCAGGGGCAACGAATATCTGTCTTCGACACCGAAATACAACCTGATCTACGAAGCCTTCGGCTGGGATGTGCCACGTTATATCCACTGTCCTCCGGTCATGAAGGACGAACATCAGAAGCTGTCCAAGCGCAATGGCGACGCTTCTTTCCAGGATCTGGTAGACAAAGGCTATCTGCCGGAAGCGATATTGAATTACATCGCCTTGCTGGGATGGGCTCCTTCCGAAGACCGGGAGATCTACAGTCTGACAGAACTGGCGCAAGCCTTCGATGTCAAGCGCATCGGAACCACCGGCGCGATCTTCGATATCGACAAGCTGACCTGGATGAATGGCGTCTATATCCGCAACATGGAAAAGGAACAGTACTACGAGATGGTCAGGCCATATATCCAGGAAGTCCTCACAGACAGGTACGATCACAGGCTCGTAGGCGATGCGATCCACGACAGGATCAATACCCTTTCGGAGATTCGCGACATGATTTCCTTCCTGGATCATCCGGATGACTATGATAACGAGATCTATACCAACAAGAAAGCCAAAACGGATGCTTCTCTAGCCAAAGAGATCCTGCCTAAGGTTTATGGAACGCTTGAGGGTATCTCTGATTGGAACAACGACGAAATCTTTGCCAGACTGGCGGAAAAGGCTTCAGAAGAAGGACGAAAAAACATCACGATGATGTATCCCATGCAGGTAGCATTATCCGGCAGAAGCGTAGCTGCGGGAGGTGCGACCGCGATCGCTTCCATTCTAGGAAAAGAGGAAACATTAAACAGACTAAAGACAGCTATCGAAAAACTGGCTTGATTTGATCTTATACATGAAATACAAAGCCGATATTCCTTATGGAATCGGCTTTTTATATATAAAAAGAACACCCACATGGGGATGTTCTTGATTGACGATGGTGACCAGTACGGGATTCGAACCCGTGAATGTCGCCTTGAGAGGGCGATGTGTTAACCGTTTCACCAACTGGCCAGAAAGGAGCAAAAGCTCCTTTTACTCTTTTGCTTCGGCAGCTTCCGGAGTTTCTTCCGTCTTCTTCTTGCGGGTCCTCTTCGGTTTCTCAGCTGCTTCTTCTTTATTTTCAACTACTTCTTCGGTTTTTTCAACCTTTTCATCTTTTTCAGTCTTTGCAGGTTTCTCGGCCTTTTCTGTTTTCTTAGCAGCTTTCTTCTCTGCCGGTTTGCCTTCTTTGGCGATCTTGCAGATGGAAGCGAAGCCTTCCGGATCGCTGATGGCGATTTCAGAAAGCATCTTTCTGTTCATCGTGACATCGGCTTCTTTCAGACCGTGCATCAGACGGGAATACGTCATTCCGTTCAGTCTGGCAGCGGCATTGATTCGGGCGATCCACAGCTTGCGCATTTCTCTCTTGAGCTGTTTTCTATGGATGTAAGAGTACTTCCATGAATGCATGACCTGCTCGTGGGCGGTCCTGTACAGCAGATGCTTGGATCCGAAATAACCGGAAGCGGCTTTTAAGATTCTTTTTCTTCTATTCCTTGTAGGAGTCGATCCTTTGATTCTTGACATGTTCTATATCCCCCTATCCTTGTAAGAGATCCCTGTCTCTCTTGATATCGGTCTTATCCATCAGTGATGGCTTGTGCAGATGTTTCTTCTGCTTGTGCGTCTTGTTCTGCGCAAAGTGGGATACATAATTGGAATACTTTCTGATCTTGCCTGTTCCCGTTTTCTTGACTCTCTTGGCGAAAGTCTTTTTTGTCTTCATTTTTGGCATATATTCTTTCCTCCTATTTCTTTTTAGGTATCAAAACACAAGACATGATGTTGCCATCCAGTTTCGGTTCCTTGTCGACATTGGCGATATCCGATAATGAATCGATGAATTCGTGCATGATCTTGAGACCGACTTCCTGGCGGGTCATCATCCTTCCTCTGAAACGCATATCGATCTTGACACGGGAAGAGCCTTCCAGCCACTTTCTGACCTGTTTCAGCTTCGTTTCGAAGTCATGGGTGTCGATGACAGGCGATAAGCGGATCGCTTTCATTTCCGTCACCTGCTGGTTCTTTTTCGCTTCCTTGGCCTTCTTCTGGGCTTCGAAACGGTATCTGCCGTAATCCAGTATCTTACATACCGGCGGCTTGGCGTTCGGCGCAACGCAGAGAAGATCCAGATCGTGTTCGTAGGCGATATTGATGGCATCATAGGATGACATCGTGCCTAGCTGATTTCCTTCCTGATCGATGACCATTACTTCTTTAAAACGGATGCTCTCGTTTACCAGGTCATCATTGCTACGTTTCTGTGCTATAGTTTTTTACCCCCTGATTCAAATAAAAAGTGAGACTTTGTCTCACTTAAATATCGTTACAATTCTGTAGCAATATGTTACCCAGGTTCTGCGAACTTCAGGTGAGAAGTGAGACTTCTGCTTTCTACATGCTTTTTATTGCTCTATTATTTAAGCATATTCCTCGGAAGATGTCAAATGTCAATGGCACATGACAGATCGATCGCATAGCGGCAGCAGGATATAGCCCTGTTTTCTTAAGCCTTTTATGATATCCGGCAAAGCGGCCAGCGTGTTCTCCGAATAGTCATGCATCAGCACGACCATGATATCCTTCCCCTCCGTATTGTTCAACACGTTTGCGGCATAGGTTTCAGGGGACATGACCTTCTTTCCGTCTCCCGTTTCAGCATTCCAATCCACATAGACATAATCGATCTCTTTGAGACGGGGTATGATATAAGGAGCCATGGATGAAGTGCCGCTTCCTCCCGGAAAGCGCATGACGGTCGTCATATATCCGTATCTGTCATAGATGAAACTGCGGTTCTTTAGAAGATCCTGAATGAAATAGTCTACCGACTGATAGACGCCTGATTCGCCGAATTTATGGGAAGCAGTGTGGTTCCCGAGCGTATGGCCTGACGATATGATCCGACGATAGACTCGGTCATAGATATCGCTGTAATCTTCATAGCCTGTTTCTTGGCATTTCATGAGATAGAAGAAGGTCGCTCTGACATCGTACTCGTCCAGGACATCAAGGAAACGTTCCGACAGGCGGTATGGTCCGTCATCAAAAGTAAGATAGGCGATCTTTTTTGCTGTCCCGCCCTCAAGGATACGCTGTTCAAGATCGATGATCTCATTAAAATATGATTCTTTTTCTATCGCAACGAGCTCTTCAAAATCTTTGTAGCTTTCAAGTTCATCCAGTTTCTCATGATATGAAACGCTCAGGTCATCGGTTAACCGGTCCTGTTCCGCGATCTGCTCATTCAAAATAGCCGTTTGTTTCTTATTCGCGCTGATGTTTTCATCAAAGATCCGATAGAAATGGAATATGATGCCTATCAGCAATAATGAACAAACGTTCAGGATGATAGCTGCGATGCGAGCTGTTCTCTTAGTTTTCTCCATAAAGCCAGTTCCTCATAGCGTCCATCCTGCCGGAATCTTTCGATCTTCTCTTCAATCTCCGAGATTTCCCTGCTGAGCATCTCGTTGTCTTCGATAGCCAGCTGCAGCTTCGTTTCCAGTATCTTATTGGTATTTTCGATTTCTTTCAGCTTTCCCGCATAAAGAAAATAGCCTGCGGATCCGATCGTCAGAATCAGCAGAAAAACGAATATGCTCAGAAATGTAACGGATGTCAGATTCTTTCTGTTCCTGATCATTGATATTCTATAGATCGATCCTTTGCACTCTCACGGTATCTTTATCCAGATACAGTCTGGCGTAGCTTGGCGCGGTGAGATCTCTGTTGCGCCAACAGCTTCCCGGGTTGATGAAATGGATCCCCCCGATCATCTCATCGCAAAACATATGCGTATGTCCGAACAGTACGATATCCGCCTGATGGCTCTGCGCCTTGAACACGAAAGCATTCATCGAATAGATATAGCCGTCGCCATGCAGCATCAGGATCCTGTGTCCTTCCAGTTCGATGATCCTTTGCTTCGGATACTCGTAATACCAGTCGTTGTTTCCTTTGACGCTGATGAATGGCTCGATCTCTTTGGGATCCCGCATCGAGTCGCCCAGATGAAAATAATAATCGCAGGCGGGATTATCGCTCAAGATCTTCTGGATGGACGTTTCATCTCCGTGATTGTCGGATGCGACACATATTTTCAGCATTTCAGTAAATAATCTTCTCCTTTGATCCATTCTCTGGGACTCAGATCGCCGAAACCGATCTGTCTCAGACATTCATAAGCCCCGATGGCGACGCAGTTGGACAGGTTGAGGCTTCGGGCGTCTTTCCTCATGGGGATCCTGTAGCAATCGTCCAGATGGTCCTTGAGGATCCTTTTATCGATCCCCGTCGATTCTTTGCCGAAAACGAGATAGATCTCCTGTTTCTTGTCAAAGACGCATTCTTCGAACGATTTCATTGCATAACGGGTAAAATAAACAAACTGTCCCTTCTTGTCCTGAATGAAATGTTCCCAGTCGGGATAGATTGCGTATTCCATCTCCTTGCGGTAATCCATGCCGCTGCGTTTGAGATGCCGGTCATCCAGGACGAAACCGAACGGTTCGATCAGATGCAGCTTCATCTCGAAAACGCTGCAGGTGCGCATGATATTGCCCGTATTCTGCGGAATTTCCGGCTCGAAGAGGACGATATTAACCATTTTTCGGCCTGCGATTCATAAATAAGACGAAATATCCAAGCAGAAGGCTTCCGATAAACGTAAAGAAGATCCTGCTGACCAGGTGGAAGAAGAATTCCGGCGGAACGATCATGATCAGAATGTCTTTCCTCAGATCGAGGATCCACAGATCGTTGCCAGGAAAGAACACATGATGGAACATCGTCCAGAAGGAATCGAAATCAATGAAGACCCACGCGCCCAGAACAAGGAATACCGCCATGACGATCAGCAGCACTTTCTTGTATGCGGCAAACAGATCGCCGAGCGGATATTTTCTTATCAGAAGATAGGCCAGCGAAAGCGCGAAAACGATTCCGGAAACGGCCATCAGGCAGTTGGCGGTCAGGTTCAGGTTTCTGACGTCGATCATATGCAGCTTTTCGTCATCGGTAAAGACTTCTCTGAGCTGTCCCTTCACTGTCATCTGCTTATCCAGAGATGCGTCTTTGTCATTCAGGTAGCTTAATGTGAAATGCGTCAGCTCGTCCAACTCTTCCAAGCCGATGCCGATATGTTCATGGATCGGTTTTCCATATAAAGTCAAAGAACGATGCTCGGAAGCATAGAAAGGTTCGTAAAAGGACCAGAAATGGATGCTTGCCAGCAACGCGAAGAGAATGAAACTGAAACTGCAGAGATAGCAGAATGGTTTAGAGCTTGTTTTTGGCATCGATGATCCACTCCTTCAAGGCTTTGGCGCGATGGGAATGTTCGTTCTTGAACGCATCTCCAAGTTCCGCTTCGGTCTTATCGTATTGCGGGATGATGAAGATCGGATCATATCCGAATCCTTCGCTGCCGGCTTTCGCATAGGCGATACGGCCTTCATTGATCCCTTCATAGTAGGAAACGTTATCGTTTTCATCGATGAAACACATCACATCGACGAATTGAGCCCCCCGGTCTTCGACCCCTTCCATGATTTCAAGGATCCTGTCGCATTTATGATCATAGTCAAGATCGCCTAAGAAACGTGCGGAATGGATCCCCGGTCCCCCGTCGAGATGGTCGATACAGATCCCGGAATCATCCGCGATCGTCGGATAATGGAAAAGATCATGATAATAGCTGGCTTTGATATAGGCGTTTTCCTGAAAGGAAGTGCCGTTTTCGTCAGGCTCTTCATGGTGATCGAAATCCGCGGGACACAGCAGTTCCACCTCGACGCCGTTACGGTCAAGGATATCGCGGATCTCTCTGATCTTGTTTTTGTTGTTGGAAGCGATAAACAGTTTTTTCACAATAAAAATTATATCCTAAAACGGATATAATTCGATATTTTTTCTTTTCCAGATACAGAATCAGATCTGGAACTTGTCGATGATGGTCTGGACCAGAGGATTGCGGATCACATCATCGCGGCTGAATTCGATGAATCCGATGCCTTCTACGCCTTGCAGCTTTTCTTTGGCGATGATCAGACCGCTTTTGTTCCGGCTGATATTCAGATCGATCTGGGTGGTATCGCCGTTGACGATCATCTTGGAATTGAATCCCAGCCTCGTCAGGAACATCAGCATCTGCTTGTCGGTGGTATTCTGCGCTTCGTCAAGTATTACGAATGCTTCGTCGAGGGTACGTCCGCGCATATAGGCCAAAGGAATGACCTGGATGATGCCTTTCTCGATGTAGCGCTCTTTCTTTTCGGAGCCCAGGATCACATCCAGGGCATCATAGATCGGCATGAGATAGGGATCGACCTTCTCTTTCAAGTCACCTGGAAGGAAGCCAAGAGACTCCCCTGCTTCCACCGCGGGACGGCTGATGATGATCTTGTTTACTTTTTCTTTCTTCAGATAATGGACCGCCAGCAATACTGCGAGAAACGTTTTTCCGGTTCCTGCCGGACCGCTGCAGAAAACCAGGTCGTTGTTTCTGACTTCTTCGACGAAACGGTACTGGTTATAGGTCTTCGGCTTGTACGGCTTTCCGTTGTAGGCATAGCTGATGATATCTTCCTTGTAGGAAGGAACTTCTTCCGTGTCGTTAAGATGCATAAAAGACTGACGGATCAGATCCTGATCGATCAGTTCGTTTCTGCTGTGGCGGATAAGATAGTCCATATGTTTCGCAAACTGCCGGAAGAGTTCTTCATCATCACTTAGCAGCTTGAAACAGTTGTCGCGATAGACTATGCCGCATCCGTAGAGTTCTTCCAGAAGGCTGATATTGGTGTCATTGACACCGATGATATTCTTGATGCTCTCATGATCAAGATCGTTGAACAGATATTCCATTTCTTTCATTAAACCACATTATTCGTATTTAATCCATTCCGTAGCGCCGAGATGACCGCACGCCTTGGCTCCGAAACGGTTTCCAAGACCGATACATTCCTCTGTCGTCATATTCCGGGTCAGTCCGAGGATGAAACCCGCCACAAAACTGTCCCCTGCCCCTGTCGTATCCAAGGGAACGACGGGCTCCGTTCCATATAGTACATGTCTGTGATAGGCACCCTGACTTCCGCATTTGATGATCGCATTCACTCCGTGCGCTTCAAAACATTCGCAGATCTTTTCAAGATCGCTTTCCTGCGTCAGCATCTCGGCTTCCTTCCGGTTGCAGAAGAAATAATCGGCGTGTTCCAGGCAATGCATGTCCCCGATCGTCTCATGATGTTTCGGCGTCGAACAGTCGACGCACAGGAGTTTTCCTTTTCGTTTGATCTGTGCAAACAGCGTTTCCAGTTCGGCATCGTGCAGCTGTTCCGAAATGAACAGTGACGCAAAACTGACGATCTCGCAATCGTCATCGACCGCGATATCTTCCAGTTTCAGCTTCCTGAGACTGCCATTCCTGTTTCCGACAAAAGTCCTTTCGCCGTTTCCGTCGACGCAGACGATCGAAACATAGGTTTCCACGCCGTCCTTGAGCAGATTCTCGTTATAGGAAACGTTTCCTTCCTTCAGAACGCTTTTCAGCTGCCGTCCCAGCAGATCATTGCCCAATATGGCGATCAGCTTCGTATCGGCCTGGAAATGGCTCAGAACGAGCGCTTCATTCAAAGCGTCCCCTCCCGGCAGCATGAGGATATGATCCGTCTTATAGCTACCGGAAAAGAAAGATTCCTGATCGATCGGAGACAAAAGGATGTCCATGCAGGCGGCACCGATCACATTCACTTTGCTCATGTTTCTATTATATGACAGAAATAAAAGACTGATTTCTCAGTCTTTCTTATTTCGATCTTCTTAATTTGCGCGCGTTTTCTCTCTTTAATCTTTTCTTAACGCCCGGTTTGACATAATATTCTCTTTTCCTGACTTCCAGGAGCGTTCCATTACGCGAAACCTGTCTCTTAAAACGACGCATTGCATCATCCAGCTGTTCGTTTTCTTTCACGACGACTCTTGCCATAATTTCACCCCCATTCCGTCAACATTCAAAATTATATACTAAATCATCCGAAAATGAAATAGTTTATTCGCCTTTTTCAATCAGTTTGGTACCGGAAGAGGTGCCGATGCGGTTGGCGCCGAGTTCGATCATCTTTGCGAAATCTTCTTTGCTGCGCACGCCGCCTGCCGCTTTGATCAGGCATCTGTCGCCTACGGTATCCTTAAGAAGCTTTACATCTTCGAAGGTCGCGCCATTGGTCGAGAAGCCGGTCGATGTCTTGACGAAATCCGCTTTCGCTTCCAGGATCGCTTCGCATGCCCTGACTTTTTCTTCATCCGTAAGCAGGCAGGTCTCGATGATGACCTTTAATACCTTGTCGCCGCATGCTTCTTTCAGCTGGCGGATCTCTTCGGTAACATAATCCATGTCGTTGTCTTTCAGTCTACCGATATTGATGACCATATCGATTTCATCCGCCCCTTTGGCGATCGCGTCTTTCGTTTCAAAGACTTTCGTTTCCGTCGTGCAGGCGCCCAGAGGGAAACCAACCACAGTACAGATCAGCACATCGCTGCCTGCCAGCTCTTCTTTGCAAAGAGGAATGTTCCCGGAATTGACGCAGACGGATTTGAAATCATATTCTTTCGCTTCCCTGCATAGCTGACGGATGGCTTCCTTGGAAGCGTCGGCTTTCAGTAAAGTGTGATCGATATACTTAGACAGTTTCATTTTCTTCTCTCCTTCTCTGATTGATATATTTCTGAGCATAATACTTGTCACCATGATAATACTCTTTTCCCAATCCCATTTCCAGGAATTTCTCGTTGCCTTTGCCGATGATGATCAGGACATCGCCTTTATTCATCAGTTCGATCGCATTCTCGATGGCGAAGGAACGCATCGTCGAATAGACGGCCTTATGTTTCGTGAGATATTTGTCACAGCGTTCCAGAATATCGCTGACCGCGCCTTCCGATGATTCGTTTTCCGTCAGAATGATGACATCCAGCGCATCTTCGCAGATCTGCATCATTTTTTCCAGGCGCCGGTCGCCGTCGGAATAGTTGACGGAGATCACGCCGATCGCCTTCTTTCTGTGTCTGGCCATTTTCGCATAATCGCAGATCAGTTTGATCGAGGCGAGATCATAGGCGCTGTCGACGATGATATCGTATTCTTCGTCGACCCGTTCCATCACGCCATCCACATCCGGCACATCCTTGAATGTTTCGATCAGCTGTTCCATCGGATATCCTTTCTGGTGCAGCGCTACGATAGCGGCTGTCAGATTGTATAGCGAAGAAATGCCCTGGAGATGGCAGCTGATATGATAGAGTTCGTCTTGATATTTCAGTTTGTAATCGATGCCGTTCTTGTTCATGGTCACGTCGCGGATCTGATAGGTCGCCAGATTGGAATAGCCGTAAGTCACATAGCTGCCGACGCAGTCATAGATCTGCTTGAAGGAAATATCGTCGATATTCAGGATGAAACGGCAACTGTCTTCCAATGTATAGAAATAGCGTCTCAGCTGAACGAAATACTGGTTGTTGAGATAATCGGAAGAATGGTCGCTGTTGGTACAGGTATAGATGAAATAATCAGGCAGGATCGCATCAAGTTTCTGAAGATTCAAGGAACGGACATCGGCTTCGAAAGTGACGGCTTTGATCCCTGTCCTTCTGATCTTGTCCAGGATCTTCAGATTGTCCAGAATATTCAGGGTAGAGAATGAGGAACGCAGGTGATTCTTTTCGTAGTTGATGCCTAAGATCCCGACATAGGCGCAGCTGCTGTAGCGGTTAAGAAAATAATTGATGAACGTCGTCACGGAGGATTTTCCATAAGAACCGCAGACGAGATACTTATCGATGCCGTTGTTGGGATAGCCGTAGAAACGGTTTCCGATTTCGATCAGCGTATTGTTTACGTTAGGAACTTTGATGTAGATGGCTCTGTTCTGGCTTTTCTGTTCGGTCGGGATCTCTTTGCTGTAAACGATGGCTTTGGCGCCGTTTTCGATCGCTTCCCTAATGTAGTTGTGACCGTCATACTTGATTCCGTTCAGACAGAAAAAGATCGCGTTTTTCATAGGAAAACGGCTGTCTACCGAAAGCTGTTCGATTTCCAGATCGGGAGCGCCCTTGAACATTTCACTCAGCAGCATGTCCGATGACCTCTTTCATTGCCGATTCTATTGTAACATCCACAAGTTCGCCTACCGGATAGATTCCCGGGACTTTCGTATAGATGTATTCTCTGCTGTAGCCATAGGAACAGCATTCATCGTTCTTTTCGATCAGGACCTTGACGGTCTTGCCGACGAAGGATCTTTTATGTTCCTGCGTCAGTTGCTGCTGCAGATCGAGAACTTTCCGTACGCGTTCCTTTTTCGTACGCTGATCTATCTGCTGATCGAACGTATCCGCGACCGTGCCTTTCTTTCTTGCGTAAGGAAATACATGGACAAAGGCGAATCGGATCGTTTCCAGCATCTTCAGATATCCTTCGAAGATCTCATCCGTTTCATACGGGAATCCGACGATCAGATCGGTACCGATGCTGATGCCTGGGATCTGCCTGCGTATATCTTCGATCCTTTCAAGATATTCCTTCATCGTGTAAGGACGGTTCATCTTCTTTAGGATCTCATCATCGAGAGCCTGTACGGGGATATGCAGATGATGGGCGATCTTTTCGTTATCTTTCATGAGCTGAATGATCTCATCCGTGACTTCATTGATCTCGATTGAACTGATCCGTATCGTTTTCAGATCCTCGATCAGTACGAGATCTTTCAAAAGATGATAAAGATCGTATTCTCCATCGTCATATCGTCCCGTATTAATACCGGTCAGGACGATCTCTTTATTGGTTTTCGAAAGGATCCCGGCCTGTTTCAAGATGTCCTTATGATCGGCGCTGCGTTGCCTGCCTCTTGCGTAAGGGATGATGCAGTAGCTGCAGAACTGATTGCATCCGTCTTCGATCTTCAGAAACGCCCTGGATTTCTTCGGATAAGATTCTACGAACAGCGTTTCGAAGTCCTTGCTGATCGATTCATTGACTTTCGACCCCTTCTCATGATTCAGGATCATTTCGATCATTTTATCTTTCTGATCGGAACCGATGATAAGATCCACATCGGCAAAATCATCGGATCCTCCTTTGATCTGGCTCATGCATCCGACCGCGACGATATAGGCATCCGGATTGTTCCTTCGCGCATCGTGAAGAAACTTGCGGGTCTTGCTTTCGGCAGTATTGGTGACGCAGCACGTAAAAATGATGTAGAGATCGGCTTTGTCTTTGAAATCTATTTCCGCATAATAAGGATTCAGTTTTTCTCTCACGTAGGTCGCTTCATAATCGTTGACTTTGCAACCCAGGACCATCATCGCATATGTTTTCATTGGCACCTGCTGACAATCACGCTCGTCAGATAGATCGCTGCGGTTTCAGCGCGCAGGATACGTTTTCCAAGGCTTATGGGAGCAAAGCCGAAAGATACGATCTTCTCGTATTCGCCGGGATCGAAGCCCCCTTCCGGTCCGATGATATAAGTGATATTTCCTGCAGTATCGATACCGCTGTCATCGCGATAGTTTTCGTAGCAGATATAGTTGCGATCGCTCATAAATCTCTTCAGATCATCGATACCTGCGGCATTCGTGACTTCCGGGATGCGGTTGCGATGCGACTGGCAGGCCGCTTCTTTCACGATCTTTTTCAGACGCATGAGTTTTTTATCGTCCTTTGCTTTCACCACGCTCCTGTAAGCCTCATATGGCACGATACGGGATACGCCCAGTTCGACCAGCTTCTGCACGCAGAACTCGTATCTGTCATTCTTGAACAGCGACAGGATGCAGGTGATCTGATTCGCAAGCTCGTTGTTTTCGTCAGAAGAATCATCCACGACACAGCTCTGCTTATCGAACAGATGCGCAAAGAAAATACGTCCCGTCGGATCGCATAGACGGAACGTATAGTCCGAATCCTTACGTAAAACCTTCTGCAGATGATAAAGGATATCATCCTCCAGTTTCACATGATTACCGATATTCAAAACTTCATCGACGAAGAATTGCTGCATAGATTCATTATACTATTTCTTTTTCTCTTCCGCTTTATCTTCGTTGATCGTTACTTTGATCACGTTGACTTTCTTGGAATCCGCATCGGTGACTTCCACGTGCAGATTCTTGTAATCGAAATGATCGCCGACCGATGGGATCTTATCCAGCACATCGATGACCCAGGCAGATGTCGTATTGAATTCGAAATCCTCGTCATTCTCGATCGCGAAATGTTCGAACAGATCATCGATATCGAGATCGCCTTTGACCAGATAGGTGTTGTCGTCGATCTTCTTGTAGTACTCGATGACCTCGTCGTGCTCATCGTAGATCTCGCCGACCAGTTCCTCCAGGATATCTTCCATCGTGATGATGCCTTCCGTTCCTCCGTATTCGTCGACGACGATCGCCAGATGCGTCTTGGAAGACTGGAACTGCTTCAGCAAAGAAGAGATCTTGACCTGCGAAGACGTATACATCGTTTTCTGCAGGATATCTCTGATATTGAGATCCTTTTCATATAGAAGATGGTAATAGAAGTCTTTTTCATGAAGAACGCCGATGATATTGTCGATGGAATCCTCATAGACCGGAAGACGCGAATAGCCGGAGTCGCGATAGTATTTCTCGATATCCTGCAGACTGTCTTCGTCGATATCGATCGCAATGACATCGATGCGGGGCGTCAGGATCTCGCCGACATCCAGGTCGTTGAACTCCAGAGCGTTGGTGATGATCTCAGCTTCATGGTCTTCCATTTCGCCTTCTTCGTTTGCTTCTTCGACCATCGTGATGATCTCGTCGTTGGAATAGGTTTCCGAATTGTCTTCATAGAAACGGGAGATCAGTTTTTCCAGCAAATGGAAAATGAAGGCCAGCGGCGTCAGCAGGAAGACCAGCAGACGCAGGATCGGCGTGACTGAAACCGCAAATTTCTCCGGATTGTGCTTCGCCAGCGTTTTCGGCAGGATCTCGCCGATGACCATGATCACCAGAGTCATAACGATTGAAGAGATCGCAACGCCGTTCCCGCCATAGATGTTCGTAAAAAGGACCGTAGCCAGTGATG